>JBMCIH010000135.1:0-6277 GCA_048617055.1 Marinobacter sp.
GGGTTGGTATCCATGACCGAGACGAAAATGGAGTGGGGCGCACTGTCTATGGTGGGCACCTTGCTGAAGGGCCGGGTGCGGAAAGCGGTCCACAAACCGGACTCCACCAGGTTGTCCACTACCTGCTGACGCTCCAGTGAGGCCAGATCCGCCTCGCTGTAACGGGCGAAGGTTTCGGCTTCATCGCCGTCCACTTCGATCACAATGGACTGGAATACCCGCCGCTCACCGCGGTTGATCTCTTTTACAACACCGGCGGCCGGTGAGGTATAGCGAACGCCTTCGGTCTTCTTGTCCGTAAACAGCAGCGACCCGCGCTTTACGCGGTCCCCCTCTTTGACCTCCATCGTCGGCTTCATGCCGTTGTAATCAAAGCCGATCAGTGCGACATGGCGTACCGGCTTTCCTTCTGAAATGGTCTGGTCAGGAGCGCCGCTGATGGGAAGATCCAGGCCTTTTTTGATGTTGATCATTAGCCTCGTCCAATCATCAGGAACTGTGAAAAGGAATGTTCACGCCTGACCCCTGCGGCCCAGTTCCCCGACGATTCAAGCGGTGCCTGTAAAGCCCGAATGATGGCTGACCATGCCCGGCGTTGCGCAAGAGGCGGTCAGTGTTCAGGAAAGCGATGAGAAGCGGGTGTCAGACGTACCCAAAATCGCGCCAATTATAGAGATTAAGAGAACCTATTTCCACCGGTAACCTGAACCTGAAGGGCGGATTCCGTTTAACACCTATGGGGTATAGCCAGCGCCGGCAGCCGCCCGGGCGGGGTGCAAAAGCCATAAAAAACCCCGGCAACCTTGAGGCTGCCGGGGTTTTCGGACTTTCTGCGGCGTCAGTCAGCCAGGGCCCGTGCCCATTCCCGCGAGCGCTTGGGGAAGATAGGGTAGGTAATGCCGGCCATCTGGTTGACGCAGCGGACCACCTGGGCACTGTAACCAAACTCGTTGTCGTACCATACGTACAGGATCAGGCGCTTGCCGCTGGCAATCGTGGCCTGGGCGTCCACCACGCCGGCATGGCGGGAGCCGACAAAATCCGACGATACCACTTCCGGCGAGTTCACAAAGTCGATCTGCTTCTGCAGTTCCGAGTGCAGCGCCATCTCCCTCAGATAGTTGTTGGCGCTGTCGACGGTGACTTCCTTCTCCAGGTTCAGGTGCAGGATGGCCATGGAAACATTGGGTGTTGGCACCCGGATCGCATTGCCGCTGAGTTTGCCTTCGAGTTCCGGCAGCGCCTTGGCAACCGCCTTGGCGGCGCCGGTTTCGGTGATGACCAGGTTGAGCGGGGCACTGCGCCCGCGGCGGCTGCCCTTGTGGTAGTTGTCGATCAGGTTCTGGTCATTGGTGTAGGAGTGCACGGTTTCCACGTGCCCGTCGGTGATGCCGTATTCGTCATTGATCGCCTTCAGCACCGGCGTGATGGCGTTGGTGGTACAGGAGGCCGCCGACAGGATCCGGTCATCGTCCGTAATGGCGTCGTTGTTGATGCCGTAGACGATGTTCTTGATCTTGCCCTTACCCGGCGCCGTCAGCATGACACGGCTGACACCGGGGGATTTCAGGTGCTGCCCGAGGCCGGCCTCATCACGCCAGATACCGGTATTGTCGATGACGATGGCGTTGTTGATGCCGTACTGGGTGTAATCCACCTTGTCCGGGCCATCGGAGTAGATCACCTTGATAAAGTTGCCGTTGGCGATCAGCGCGCAGTTTTCCTCATCCACGGTGATGGTGCCGTTGAAGGGGCCATGGACGGAGTCACGGCGCAACAGGCTGGCCCGTTTCTCCAGATCATTGGCAGCAC
The DNA here is from genome assembly GCA_048617055.1 of Marinobacter sp. GTDB lineage: Bacteria > Pseudomonadota > Gammaproteobacteria > Pseudomonadales > Oleiphilaceae > Marinobacter. The sequence continues at coordinate 1,813 of JBMCIH010000135.1, forward strand.
CGCCCTTGCGAACCACGATCGCCCGCAGCCTCAGGTTGTAGCCACCGCCGGCCTTCTCGATCAGGATGCGGGCCAGCAGCCGGCCGATGCGGCCGAAACCATAGAGCACCACGTCCTTGGTATCCTCAACCGCGTTCTTCTCCGACTCGGCGCGATGCTGGCCCACCACCGGACCGATTTCCTCCCGCAGGAAGTCTTCCAGGGACCGGCCGTTGCCTTCGGCCTTGAGCTTCACCGCCAGTTTGCCGATATCGACGTGAGCCTGGCCCAGCTCCAGCCTGTCCATGGCCTCCAGCACCGGAAGCGTATCGTGAACGGACAGCTCGCTGTCCTCCACCTGACGGACGAAACGATGTGCCCGGATGATGCCGATGACCGACTGGTTGATGATGGCCCGGCCATAGACGGAAGTGACCACATTGTTCTTGCGGTAGAGCCGGCCGATCAGGGGAATCATCGCCTCGGCGGTGGACTCCCGCTCGGTCCAGTTGGACAGGTGCTGGTTGATCTGTTCGTGACTCACGCTTGATCCTCTGCAGTTGGCACTCGAAAAAATGGGTGCGTATTATCCAATGTAACGCCGGTGTTCGCAAACCCGACCCGAAAGTGGACCTCCGGCAGCAGCTGCTGCTTTTACGGGGCTGTCATGACAGTGCGGTTTCTCACCGCTAGAATACCCTCCTTTCCAAAAGGGTCGCCACCACGAAACCCCGGCCTTGACTTACACTGCGTTCATGATTGGACCTCACCGACCAGGCCAACGCCAGGAGCTGATCACCCGATGAAACCGGGCACCAAGCACACCCCGCTCGCTGATTTTGTTCCCGCACCACCCGTCAGGCCCGGGGATCACCGGATCTGGGACCAGTTGCACGGCAGCGCCGATGCCCTGGCAATCAGCGAGACGGCCCGAGCCACCGGCGGTCTGACGCTGGTCATTACCCGCAGTACCGATGAGGCCATCCGGCTCGAGCAGGCGGTCCGTTTCTATCTCGGCCTGCCGCCGGATGAGGACAGCGTTTCAGTCACCGGGGACGGCCTGGAACTGCTGTCGCTGCCGGACTGGGAAACCCTGCCCTACGACCTCTTCTCGCCACACCAGGACATCGTTTCCCGGCGCATCCGCACCCTGCACCGGCTGCCCCGCACCCGCCACGGGGTCCTGATCGTGCCGGCACGGACACTGATGCACCGCCTGCCGCCGGTGGCCTATCTGCAGGGCAGCACCCTGGTGCTGGAAACCGGCCAGACCCTGGACCCGGAGCCCTGGCGCCTGCAACTGGAGTCCGCCGGCTACCGCCATACCGAAAACGTCTATGAACACGGCGAATACGCGGTGCGCGGTGCCATTATCGACATCTTCCCCATGGGGGCTGCCCGGCCCTACCGGATCGACCTGTTCGACAACGAGATCGAGACCCTGCGCACCTTCGACCCGGAAACCCAGCGCTCCCTGGAGCGCATTGACCGGGTGGAACTGCTGCCGGCGTTCGAGTTCCCCTGGAGCAAGGACGCCCGCTCGGGGTTCCGCAACCGCTGGTTCGACTATTTCCCCAGCGCCGATCGCAACGCGCCGGTCTACCAGGACGTCACCCGGGGCATCACACCGGCGGGTATCGAGTACTACCTGCCCCTGTTCTTCGACCAGACCGCCACCCTGTTCGACTACCTGCCGGGAGAGACCCTGGTGTTCACCGCCGACGGCCTGGACGAGGCGGTGGATCTGTTCCAGCAGGACACCGCCAGCCGCTACGAGGAGCGCCGCCACGACCGTATGCGCCCCATCGTGCCGCCGTCAGAGCTGTTCCTGAAAACGGACGAACTGTTCGGCCTGCTGCGCCAGCGGCCCAGGGTCACCCTGGTGCACGGCGAGACCATCCGCTCCGGTCAGGGCATCACCTCGCTGCACTCGGAACCCCTGCCCAACGTGGCCATGGACGGGCGGGCCCGCGACCCGGCCGACCGCCTGCGCCGGTTTGTGGCCGACTTCGACGGCCGGGTGCTGATCTGTGCCGAGTCCTCCGGCCGGCGGGAGGCCCTGCGGGAGAACCTGGCAGAGAACCAGCTGCAGGTGACCACGGTCGACAGCTGGCATCACTTCCTCACCAGCGACCCCGCCCTTGGCATCACCGTGGCACCGCTGGAACCCGGACTGCTGCTGCCCCGGGAAGGGCTGGCTCTGATCACCGAAAGCCTGCTGTTCGGCGAACGGGTGCTGCAGCGCCGGCGCCGGGAGAAGCCGACGGAGGTGGACGACGCAGGTTACCGGGACCTGTCGGAGTTGCGGGTGGGCGCGCCGGTGGTTCATATCGACCATGGGGTGGGTCGTTACCAGGGCCTGGAAACCCTGACCGTGGATGGCGAGGCCACGGAATTCCTGACCCTTGAATACGCCGGTGGCGCGAAACTCTATGTGCCGGTTTCCAGCCTGCACCTGATCAGCCGCTACACCGGGACCGACACCGAGCATGCGCCCCTGCACAAACTGGGTACCGACCGCTGGAGCAACGCCAAGCAGAAGGCCCTGGAGAAGATCCGCGACACCGCCGCGGAGCTGCTCGATGTCTACGCCCGCCGGGAGGCCCGCAAGGGCTTTCAGTTCCAGGACCCGAAAGAGGCCTACCGCCATTTCGCCGCCGGCTTCCCGTTCGAGGAAACCCCGGACCAGCAGGCGGCCATCGAACGTGTCATCGAGGACATGACCGGCGAGCGCCCCATGGACCGGCTGGTGTGTGGCGATGTGGGTTTCGGCAAGACCGAGGTGGCCATGCGGGCGGCCTTTATCGCCACCTGGTCCGGCAAGCAGGTGGCGGTGCTGGTGCCCACCACCCTGCTGGCCCAGCAGCACTACGAGTCCTTCCGCGACAGGTTCTCCGACACGGCCGTGACGGTGGAGCTGCTGTCACGTTTCCGCAGCACCTCCGAAACCCGCAAGGCCATCGAAAGAATCGAGCAGGGCAAGGCCGATATCGTCATCGGCACCCACAAGCTGCTGCAGGGGGACATCCGCTTCCACAACCTGGGACTGGTGATCATCGACGAGGAGCACCGGTTCGGGGTGCAGCAGAAGGAAAAGTTCAAGGCACTGCGGGCAGAAGTGGACATGCTGACCCTGACCGCCACACCCATACCCCGCACCCTCAACATGGCCATGGGCCACCTGCGGGACCTGTCCATCATCGCCACGCCGCCGGCCCGGCGCCTGTCGGTAAAGACCTTTGTGCGTCAGAAAGACACCGCCATGGTCAAGGAGGCCATCCTGCGGGAGATCCTTCGGGGCGGCCAGGTGTACTTCCTGCACAACGACGTGGCCACCATCCAGAAAACGGCGGAAGACCTGCGCACCCTGATACCGGAGGCCCGCATTGGCGTGGCCCATGGCCAGATGCGGGAGCGGGAACTGGAACAGGTGATGTCGGACTTCTATCACAAGCGCTTCAATGTGCTGGTGTGCACCACCATTATCGAGACCGGCATCGACATTCCCAGCGCCAACACCATCATTATCGAACGGGCTGACAAGTTCGGCCTGGCGCAGCTGCACCAGCTGCGGGGCCGTGTCGGCCGCTCCCACCATCAGGCCTATGCCTACCTGCTGACGCCGCCCCCCAGGGCCATGACCGCCGACGCCCGCAAGCGGCTGGACGCCATTGCCGAGGCCCAGGACCTGGGAGCCGGCTTCATGCTGGCGACCCACGACCTGGAGATCCGCGGCGCCGGCGAACTGCTGGGGGAGGAGCAGAGCGGCCAGATAGAAAGCATCGGCTTCACCCTCTACATGCAGCTGCTGGAGGAGGCGGTGGAGGCCATACGGGAGGGCCGCACCCCCAACGCCGACCTGCCCCTGAGCCATGGTACCGAGATGAACCTGCGCATTCCGGCGCTGATTCCCGACGACTACCTGCCGGACGTGCACAACCGGCTGATGCTGTACAAGCGTATTGCCAGCGTAAAGACCGAAGACGACCTCAGGGAGCTGCAGGTGGAGATGATCGACCGCTTCGGCCTGCTGCCGCAGCCGGCGAAGACTCTGCTGCGCCAGACGAAGCTGCGCCAGCGTGCCGAGCGCCTGGGAATCACCCGCCTCGAGGCGGGGCCCGACGGGGCGGCGGTCACCGTCGTCGGCGACGACGCGCAGTCCATCTACTCGTTCCGCGCGGCCACGGTCCGCAACATCCTCGACTTCCCGGCCACGTATCCCGACGCGACGATCCACCGCCTGGAACAGAACTACCGCAGCACGCAGCCGATCCTCGAGACCACGAACCGCGTGATCTCGCTCTCGCCCGAGCGGTTCACCAAGACGCTCTGGTCGACCAACGCCAGCGGCGCGCCGCCCCACCTGGTCGCCTGCGAGGACGATGAGGATCAGGTCCAATACGTCATCGAACACATCCTCACCCACCGCGAGGAAGGGATCGATCTCCGCAAACAGGCCGTCCTGTTCCGCGCCTCGCACCACAAC
>JBMCIH010000136.1:0-6265 GCA_048617055.1 Marinobacter sp.
CTGCGCTACCAGGCCGAAACCTTCAGCGAGCTGCCCGTCGTCGGCGACTGGGTCGCCATCACCAAGAAGGAACACGAGGAACTCTACCGCATCCATCACGTGCTCGAGCGCCGCACCGCCCTGCGTCGCAAGGAACGCGGCACCCGCATCGTGCCCCAGGTCCTCGCCGCCAACATCGACACGGTGGTGATTGTCATGGCGCTGACCGAGGACTTCAACCTGCGCCGGCTCGAACGCTACCTCGTCCTCGTTCACGAGAGCGGCGCCGAGCCCCTGATCGTGCTGAACAAGGCGGACCTGCTGGGCGACCACAACCGCCAGCGCATCGGCGCCATGCTGGAGCGCTACCGGGCCCTTGGCTACCAGGTGGTAGAAGCCTCGGCGCACCGTCCGGATGCCCACGGCGGCGCCATCACCAGCCTGGTAAAGGACCGCACCAGTGTGTTTGTGGGCCAGTCCGGGGTGGGCAAGTCGTCCATTATCCAGACCCTGGTGCCGGAACGGGAGCTGAAGGTGGGCGCACTGTCCGAAAGCACCGGCAAGGGCACCCACACCACCACCACCGCCCGGCTGTTCCACCTGGACTGTGGCGGCGACCTGATCGACTCACCGGGCATCCGCGAGTTCGGCCTGTGGCACATGACGCCGGCTGAGATCGAGTATGGCTTCCGGGAGATCCGCGAGGTGGTCGGCCATTGCCGGTTCCGGGACTGCCGGCACCAGGGCGAACCGGGCTGCGCCCTGGAGCTGGCCGCCGCCGAAGGACGTATCGCACCGGAGCGTCTGCACAGCTTCCGGCGCATCCTGCAGGATATGGAGGAACAGCAGGAAAGGGGCCTGAAACTGCCCTGAAACCGGCGCAGTCGCCGCTACCAGTTCAGCTCTTCGGGCCTGACCGGCTCGTCCCCTTGCTGCCAGTCACCGCTTTCCAGCGCTTCCCGGGCGGCTTCCTGCTCTTCCTCGGAGGGCTCGGTAAGGTCGATCAGCGGCTCACCGGCACGGCCGGCGCGGCCTTCGATGGCACCGGCGGCCTTCTTGTTGAGCACGATAATGGAGATGCGGCGGTTCACCGGAGCGGTGGGGTCTTCCTTGTCGAACGCCACCGAGTCACTCAGGCCCACCACCCGGCCAATCTGATCCGGGTCCACGCCCCCGGTTACCAGCGCCCGCCGGGCGGTATTGGCCCGGTCGGCGGACAGTTCCCAGTTGGTATAGCCGGGCCGGCCACTGAACGGGGTGGCATCGGTATGGCCGGTGATGGACAGTTTGTTGGCGACCGAGCCCAGGGGCTTGGCCAGTTCGAACAGGATGTCCTGGGAGTAGTCCTTGAGCTCGGCACTGCCGCTGTCGAACATGGGCCGCTGGGAGCGGTCGACAATCTGGATGCGCAGGCCCTCGTCGGTGATGTCGATCAGCAACTGGTCCCGGAACTCGCGCAGTGTTTCGCTGCTCCGGATCTGCTCCTTGAGGTCCTGGAACAGCTCTTCCATCTGGCGCTGCTCCAGTTGCTCGGCCAGGGTTTCGACCTGCTGTTCGTCCACTGAGACATCGGTGCCGTCCTGGTCCACATCCGTGGCCTCTATCACCGAGGCACTGCCTCCCAGGTCCACCGGGTTCTGGGTGCCCCCCTCGGTGTACCCCACCGGGTCACGGAAATAGCCTTCCACTGCCAGTTTCTGCTCTGGCGTGGCATTGGTGGTCAGCCACAGCACCAGGAAGAACGCCATCATGGCTGTGGCGAAGTCCGCGAAGGCCACCTTCCATGAACCGCCATGGTGCCCGGCAACCGTCTTCTTGACCCGTTTGACAATGATCGGTTCGTCAGCCACTAGACCACCTGCCCGGAGCCTGCCCTTGGGCGCTGGTTACTTGGAACGAACATGGTCGTTGAGTTCCTGGAAGGACGGCCGTTTGTCGCTGGGCAGGGCCTTGCGGCCGAACTCAATGGCCATCTGCGGCGCCTGGCCCGACACGGTGGCAAGAATGGCGGCCTTTGCGCACTCGTAGGCCCTCAGCTCGTACTTGGCGTGGTGTTCCAGGGCAATGGAGGTGGGCCCGATAAAACCATAGCCCAGCCAGATACCCAGAAAGGTACCCACCAGGGCCGCAGCCACGCTCAGGCCAATTTTCTCCGGCCCCTCGGTCAGGAAGTTCATGGTGATAACGATGCCTAGCACCGCGGCCACAATGCCCAGGCCCGGCAGGGCATCGGCAACCTTGTTGACCGCGTGGGCCGGCTCCTCCAGCTCATGCTGGCGGGTGTCCAGCTCCTGGTCCATCAGGCCCTCCAGCTCATGGGGTGCCATGTTGCCGGAACTGATGATACGCAGGTAGTCGGTGACAAACGCGGTCAGGTGTTTTGACTTGGTCACCGCCGGGTAGCGGGTGAAAATCTGGCTCTCTTCCGGGTTGTCGATGTCCTCTTCAATGGCCATCACCCCCTGCTTGCGGGACTTGTCGAAAATGTCGTACAACAGGCTCAGTAAATCCATGTAGAAGGCCTTGTTGTAGGGCGAGCCGGTAATAAGCCGCATAACCCCGCCAAACACTTCCTTGATGGTATGAAAGGGGTTGGCAATGATGAAGGAGCCTGCCGCTGCACCGCCGATAATGAGCACTTCCGTCGGCTGCCAGAGCACCATCAGGTTGCCGCCGTGGAGCACATAGCCTGTCAGCACACAGACCACAACAATGATACTACCGATTATGAGACCCATGGATTCCTACTGCATTGCCTGTTGTCTGAAAGCCCGTCGTCCACCGCCGGGCAGCAAACCCGGATGCGACTGGAAGATTATTCTTTTGCCAGTGTCGATAGCAATGACATTTTGTAACCGGGGCACCCATAAAGGGCTTCTGCCAATGTCCGCAATCTTTGCTAAACTCTCGCGCCCGATGACCAAAGGCACCTGACCCATGCTCGACCGGCTCTTTGTTCTGGTACAGTACGTTCTGCCCCAGATCCTGATCTCCCGCCTGGCGGGAAAACTGGCCGACAGCCGCCCGCCTGCCGTGCTCAAGAATGCCGTGATCCGCTGGTTTATCGGCCGCTATGGCGTAAACATGAGTGAAGCGGCGGAGGCAAACCCGGATTACTATCCGAGCTTCAACGACTTCTTCACCCGTGCCCTCAAACCCGGCCTGCGCCCGCTGGCCGGCGACAGTGGCACGGTGATCAGTCCGGTGGACGGCACCCTCAGCCAGCTGGGCCGGATCACGGATGACCGTATCTTCCAGGCCAAGGGCCACTGCTTCAGCCTGACTGAGCTGCTCGGTGGCGACGAGGAACGGGCCAGGCCCTTCCGGGACGGCGAGTTTGCCACCATCTACCTGGCGCCAAAGGACTACCACCGGATCCACATGCCACTGGCCGGCAAACTGCAGGAGATGGCCTACGTACCGGGCCGGCTGTTCTCAGTCAACCCGGTGACCGCCTCGGCCGTGCCGCGGCTCTTTGCCCGCAATGAACGGGTGGTTTCCATCTTCGACACCGACGCCGGTCCCATGGCCATGGTGCTGGTGGGCGCGATGATCGTCGGCAGCGTGGAAACCCGGTGGGCCGGGGTGGTGGCGCCTACGGACGGCCGGCGCAGGGTAACCAGCTCCGACTACCGCCACCAGTCCCGGGGCATCCGCTACCAGCGGGGCGAGGAAATGGGTCGTTTCCGGCTGGGCTCCACGGTGATTCTGCTGTTCCCCCGGGGGGCCACCAGCTGGCAGCAGGGCTTCCGGTCCCGGGACCGGGTGCAGCTGGGACAGGCTCTGGGTGAGCTCACGAATGCTCCGCCGGAAACGCCAGCACCTCACGGATGTCATCCACACCACATTTGAGCATCAGCAGCCGGTCCAGCCCCAGGGCCACGCCGGCACAGTCCGGCAGACCCGACCCCAGCGCCGCCAGAAAGCGCTCGTCCACCGGCATTTCCGGCTTGCCGAGGCTGCGGCGGCGGGCGTTGTCATCGTCAAAACGGCGCGCCTGCTCACCAGCATCCGTCAGCTCCCAGTAGCCGTTGCACAGCTCGATGCCGTTCACATAAAGCTCGAACCGGTGGGCCACGGCATGGCCCTGCTCCCGGCTGATCCTCGCCAGCGCGGCCTGACTGGCCGGGTAACGGGTGACAAACAGCGGCCGTTCCCGGCCCAGGGCGGGCTCCACCTTCAGGGCCATCAGCAGATCCAGGCAGCCGTCCCGGTCCAGGCCGGCAACCCCATCCGAGCCATCGGTGAGCAACCGGCAGGCCTCCCGCAGGGCGTCGAGATCTGCGGTAAACGGGTCCAGCCCGGCATGATCCCGCAGCAGCTGCCGGTAGCTGACCCGTTCCGGTGGCGGCAGCGCCAGCCAGCCACACACCAGTTCGGCCACCTCGTCCATCAGCTGCTCATCGTTCCAGCCGGGGCGGTACCATTCCAGCAGCGAGAATTCCGGGTTGTGGCGCCGGCCCCGTTCGCCATCGCGGAACACGTGGCTGACCTGATAGATACTGCCGCTGCCGGCCGCCAGCAGGCGCTTCATATGATATTCCGGTGAGGTCTGCAGCCAGGCCCGGGACGGACCCTCCGCGCCTGCCGGACGGGGGCTGGCGGCAATGCAGTCAATATTCACGTCGGTAACGCCGTAACGCCCCAGCACCGGCGTTTCCACTTCCAGCACCCCGCGCCGGGCAAAAAAACCGCGCACCCAGGTCAGCTGGCGTGCGCGGTTTTCCAGAGCCCGCCGGCTGGCGGTGGGCTGCCACGAAGAGGCGGTCGCTGTCTCCGGTCGGCGCGACACGGCAGGATCGCTCAGCTCTTGACCCGGCTGACGTATTCTCCGGTGCGTGTGTCGACCTTCAGCACTTCGCCGATGGAAATGAACAGCGGCACCTGAACCACGGCGCCGGTAGAGAGTGTGGCCGGCTTGGAACCACCCTGGGCAGTATCACCCTTCATGCCCGGGTCGGTTTCCACCACCTCCAGCTCGACGAAGTTGGGCGGCGTCACGGTCAGGGGAGCACCGTTATAGAGGGTAACGGTGTAAACGTCCTGCTCCTTGAGCCATTTCATGGCGTCACCCACGGCCTTGGCGTCGGCGGGGTACTGTTCGAAGGAGCCGTCGGTTTTCATGAAGTACCAGAACTCGCCGTCCGTATACAGGTACTCCATGTCCTGATCGATCACGTCCGCGGCCTCCAGGCTCTCGCCGGACTTGAAGGTGCGCTCCCAGACCCGGTTGGTCATCAGGTTGCGCAACCTGACACGGTTGAAGGCCTGGCCCTTGCCGGGCTTGACGAATTCGTTCTCGAGGATGACGCAGGGGTCACCGTCCAGCAAAACCTTAAGACCGCTGCGGAATTCGTTGGTAGAATAAGAAGCCATGAAACACTCACCTGAAATGACGCTGTTGGAATGTGAAAGTCCGCTATGATACAGCGAACCGCCGCCCGTATAGAAGCCCACACCCCGGAGAGCCCCCAGCCCACCTGGCAGACCCTGCTGGCCCGCTCGGTGACCCGTCCGGACACGCTGCTGCAGCGCCTGGGGCTGGACCCCGGGCTGCTGGAGGGGGCACGCCGGGGCCACGAGGCCTTTCCGGTACGGGTCCCTGAACCCTGGCTGGCCCGCATCCGCCCCGGTGACCCGGACGACCCGCTGCTCCGCCAGGTCCTGCCCCTGGCGGACGAGGGCGAACAGCAGCCCGGCTATGTCCGCGACCCGCTGCAGGAAGCGGACGCCACCGCCGCCCCCGGGCTCATCCGCAAGTACCGGAGCCGGGCCCTGCTGATGGTGACCGGCCAGTGTGCCATCAACTGCCGTTACTGTTTCCGGCGCCATTTCCCCTACCAGGACCACCGGCTGTCGCCCCGGCAGCGGGACGAGGTGGTGGCCACCCTGCGGGCAAGCCCGGAAATCAACGAAGTGATCCTCAGTGGCGGGGACCCCCTGGCGGTCAATGATCACCTGCTGTCCGGGTGGGCCGACGCCCTGGCGTCGGTTCCCTCCCTGACCCGGCTGCGCATTCACAGCCGCCTGCCCGTGGTCATCCCCCAGCGGGTGAACGACGACCTGCTGACGTGGGTCGAAGCCTCGCCGCTGCAGGTGGTGCTGGTCATCCACGTCAATCACCCGCGGGAAATCGATGACGACGTTCGCGTGGCCATGAAGCGGCTGAAACAGGCGGGCGTCACCCTGCTCAACCAGAGCGTTATCCTCAAGGGCGTCAATGATGACCCCCAGGTGCTGGCCGCCCTCAGTGAAACCCTGTTCGGGGCCGGCGTGCTGCCCTACT
>JBMCIH010000137.1:0-6199 GCA_048617055.1 Marinobacter sp.
GCGGGAGAGTTCGCCAGCCAGTGTTTCGACAGGAGCCTGGCTGCGCGGGGCGATCAGGGTAGTCAGTACCAGCCCGCTGACAAGGACTAGCAGGGGCAGCAGCCACCACAGGCTTTCAGGTCGTCCTGACGACGGTTCGGAGTCCATGAATGCATCCTGTTCGCGGTCACGCCGGCGCAAAGCACCCGGCTCTGCGGTCAGTCTTCACTCTAGACCAGGGGGCCGGGGCCTGCCAGCGGCGCGGTTGCCACTAAAAGGACCGGCATCAGGCCCTGGCGCGCCGGATTACCGTATACACCAGCAGGAATACCGTGAAGGCGGCCACCACAATGGAAGGCCCGGCCGGCGTGTCCAGGTTCCAGGACAGGCCGAGGCCGCCGGCCACCGCAATCATGCCGAAGCCGATGGCGATCAGCACCATCTTTTCCGGGCTGCTGGCCAGACGGCGGGCGGTGGCGGCGGGAATGATCAGCAGCGCGGTGATCAGCAGTACGCCCACCATTTTCATGGCGACGGCGATCACCAGCGAGAAGATCAGCATCAGCACTAGCTGCAGCCGCCCCACCGGAAATCCCTCCACCCGGGCCAGTTCCTCATGGATGGTAGCCATCAGCAGGCCCTGCCAGAGCCACCGCAGCAAGGCCAGCACCACTGCCACACCGCCGAAGATCCAGCCCAGATCCTGACGGGACATGGCCAGCAGATCGCCAAACAGATAGCCGGTCAGGTCCACACGCACATCGGGCATGAAGCTCAGGGCCACCAGTCCGATGGCCAGGGCGCTGTGAGCCAGTATGCCCAGCAGGGTATCGGTGGCCAGGGCCTGGCTGCGGGACAGGAACACCAGCGCCACCGCCAGCAGCACACAGGTGAAGGTCACCGTCAGATTCAGGTTGGTGTGGAACACGAAACCAAGGGCTACGCCCAGCAGGGCGGAGTGGGCCAGGGTGTCGCCGAAGTAGGCCATCCGCCGCCATACCACGAAGCACCCCAGCGGGCCCGCCAACAGGGCGATGCCCAGGCCACCGAGCAGCGCGCGCCAGAAGAAATCGTCCAGTATCAGGTCAAGAATGGGCATGGTGGTCGTGTTGGTCGCAGGAGGTCGGGTCCGTGGCGTCGCCTACCACATCGCCATGGAGGTCATGGCGGTGATTGTGCTGGTGGTGATACACCGCCAGGCTCTCGGCCACCGGCCGGCCAAAGGTTTCCACAAAGGCCGGGTCGTGGGAAATGTCCGCCGGGTAGCCGCTGCAGCAGACATGCTGGTTGAGGCAGATGACCCGGTCGGTGGCGGCCATCACCAGGTGCAGGTCATGGGAGATCATGATCACACCGCAGTCAAGTTCGTCCCGCACGGCGCGGATCAGTTCGTAGAGCGCGGCCTGGCCGTTGATGTCCACCCCCTGGGCGGGCTCATCCAGTACCAGCAGGTCGGGCCTGCGTACCAGGGCACGGGCGAGCAGCAGGCGCTGCATCTCGCCACCGGAAAGGTGATGGATGGACTTGCGGAACAGGTGGCCGATGCCGGTGCGGCCCAGGGCGGCCCGTACATCCGGGGCTGAAGCGCCAGTCAGAGCCATGAAGCGCCGCACACTCAGGGGCAGGGTGGGCTGCAGTTGCAGATGCTGGGGTACATAGCCGATCTGCAGCGAGGCGGCCTTGCGGATATGCCCGCCGGTCAGAGGCACTATGCCCAGCACGGCCTTGATCAGTGTGGTCTTGCCGGCGCCGTTGGGTCCGATAATGGTCACGATATCACCCCGGCGGACGCTCAGGCTGACCTGCTCCACCACGGCTGTGTGGTGGAAGCTTACCGATGCCCGGTCAAGCTGGACCAGGGTGTCATCCGGGCTGGCCGTCATGTCGGCCGGTCCTGGTCTGAACGGCAAAGCGGGCACAGGCCGGCCACCTCGATGGTGGTTTCGGCGGGGACAAAACCGTGAGCCTTGCTGGCGCTGGTAATGGCCCGGTTGACCTCGTCGGAGGCCAGTTCGTGGACATTGCGGCACTGCTGGCAGATCAGGAACATGCCGGTGTGATGCTCGCGGGCGTGATTGCAGCCGACAAAGGCGTTCAGCGAGGCGATCCGGTGCACCAGGCCGTGTTGCTGCAGGAAGTCCAGCGCACGGTAGACCGTGGGGGGTGCCGCGTTATGGCCTTCCTGTGTCAGTACGCCGAGAAGGTCATAGGCGCCCAGGGGCCTGTGGGAGTCCCAGATCAGCTCCAGCACCCGCCGCCGTACGGGGGTCAGGCGCGCCTTGCGGGCCTGGCAGATAGACTCTGCCTCGGCCAGCGCATCACGCACGCAGGCGTCGTGGTTGTGGGGGCGATAGGGCAGAGCGCTGGCGGACATAGGATGGCCTCCCGTAAATAATGCAACAATATAACATTAGTCCGCCCCGTAGAAAACGGTCGGTGGCGTCGCCGGGACGGAGCTTGAAGGCGGGCTAGTGCACTGAGCCTTGCTCTCAAGGCTCTCAGTGGCTCAGTAGATCAGCGAATTAACCGCACGGGACACTAAGTTCGTCGTATGTCAGCGTGCCTGTGACCCTGCTCTGCAAGGCGGGCGACTGCAGGACGTCGCCAGTTTAAAGGAGCGCAACACCGCAGAGCGGGGTCACAATCGCGCCCTGCGGGAGCCCTGTCAGAGAATCAGGACTGTGTTGCGACCCTTGAAAAGGGCACTACCCTGTTCGGCGGGTCGCGCCTTGCCCTGATTTAAAACCCGTTTTTATGATGGGATAATAAGAAAGATACCTGTTATCGACCAGCAAGTATGACCAGTATGTTGAGTGCAAAAAAGCTCATCATAAAAAGCCCGAAAAAGCGTTTGAGATCCCGGTGCTTCGCCCGGGCCCTGAAGAGCCCACGCAACCCCGCAGCGGAAGCGAGCAGCGACAGCCAGGGTAGCAGGGCAAGCGCCACCCCGGCGCCACCGTACCGGTGAACCCAGGTGGCGAGAGCACAGGCCCCCGCTCCCGTCAGCAGGCACATGGCGATGGCTCCGGGCAGGCCCAGTACCCTGGCATACCCATTGCCACCGGCCGGCTCGTGCTGTGGCCACCGGAGCTTGCGACCGAATTCCAGATGCAGAAACGCAGCCATATGGGCTGATATCGCCAGACCCCCAAGCGGCGGAGGGGGCGCCTGCCCCAGTTCCCGCAGATAAAGGTAGGCGTACAGATTGAGTGCCGCGCTTACCGGGAAGGTGATCACCAGATTCAGGAGGAGGCTGTTGCGAAACCCGGCAGACTGCCGTTCCAGCGCCAGCAGGCCCAGGCCGTAGCCCAGATTTGCTGTCACGAACAGCGCCAGTGCCGGCGCCAGCAGACCGGAGATGGTGATCGCCAGACCGGCGGCGATTGCCGCTGTCAGCGCTACCTCCGCCACGCTGATATCGCCTCTCACCAGCGGTCGGTCCGGGTTATGGATACGGTCATAATCCAGATCCTTGATCTCATCGACCGCCCGCAGGAACAGCAGCACCAGAAAAAACACCAGGCTGACCAGCAGATCCTCCGGCCGCAGCGACCGGGGTCCCGCGAGGCTGGCCAACAGTAAGATCACAGACAGCGACCAGAGCAGCGCCAGGGCGAGATAGAGAGCAGGCGGGTGGGACTGGCGGACAAAACCCAGCGGCCGGGGGTCACTGCCATCCACGGCTTTCTCGAATTTCAATGCAGACATCATGGCTCCTTTCCTTAGGAATCGATGAGAACGGTAAGATCTGTCCGGTTAGCGGGGCTGTCCCGCGGCCTGACTACAGGGTCCGCCGGACTAACATACTTTCAAGTCAGCTTGCCTCCTTGTGATGCGCTCCGAACCAGCTGGGTGCACTTGCCCGCGCTTTGCGACGGCTCAGATCCTGGCTAGTGGCGATTCAGTCGCTCTCAAGAAGATTTACTCCATGTAACGCAATAGTCATTCCCGTTCGGTATCGGGATGGCCCGGTGTGTAACCCCACCGGCCACCGGAATGCGCGGAGTATCTGATATTAATGTTACATTCTCAAAGATTCTTCAAACGCGACATATCTTATTTTATGACTATATCTATTTGAGTTTATGGGGTTTTGGCTTTTATGGTAGTTATGAGACCGAGTCTCAGTTACCACCACCCTTAATAATTTGTATATTATGATACAAGCCGGAATGGTCATTCAGGTCGCAATGGCGGCCGCCTGTCAAAAGGCTGGAAAATGTAAGTTGACTTGCAAGCACACCAAGCGTGAGTGTGTATCGCGAGTTTGTGGCAGGCGGGCCGTTGTTCAGGCTATACCAGTAGTCAGCTGGACCATGTCGTCCTGCCGGACGGGCGAACCCGGGCCTGGGAAGGAAAGGCGTGACAGGATCAAAAATAATCAGGGGAAGGGGGTAGGGCGACCGGGAAATGCGGGCTATGCCGGCCTTCCCGGGGGAGGAGGCAGGGTGATCAGGAGGTTTTCAGGGTCTTGACGCCCAGGCTCTCCAGGTATTCCAGGTCGGGAATCCAGACCGGCTCGCCTTCCAGCTCCACCTGCATCAGGTCAGCCGGGCCCTTGTCACCGGCTTCCTGGCCCTGCATCTGTTCCGGCTCAAGCCGGGTCTGGCTCGGGATGCCCTGGGTAACAATGGCCATGAACGGCATCCGGTCGTGGTCGGGGCCGATGGTGTTCAGCACCACGATGCGGCCACGGCCGGTCTCGGGAGCTGTGGCCTCCTGGCCGTTGGCCGCCTCGTAGGAGATCACCGGCAACTGCAGCCCGCGCCAGTCCAGAAAGCCTGTCAGCCAGGGGTGGTCATCGCCGCCGGTCAGGCTGGCGTCGTGATCCACCACCTCCGCTATGGAGACGTTGGGCAGCAGCAGCTGCCGTTGGGTCATGGGAATCAGTACACAGGGCAGTGTCTGGGTGGTGGTATCGGTCATGTTTCTGTCCTCAGGTTACATCCTGCGACGATGTCTGTTTCAGCAGGGCCGCGTCGGCCAGGGTTCGCACCAGGGCCCGGGCCAGCTCCGCCGGTGAGCCGCAAAAACCGGCGCAGCCGGTGGCCGCCACCGCTTCCGGCATGGCGCTGTTGGCGCAGGTCTCGCTGTTCTGCACCCAGATATTGCTGCCAAACGCCCTCAGCATGGGGGCGGAAACCGCGCCATCGTTACCCATGCCGGAAAACAGGATGGCATGGCAGCGGCCCTGAAAATGGTCGCCGAAATTCAAAAGCACCTGGTCGATGGAAGGCCCGTAGGGGCCTGGCCAGGGGCTGTCTTTCTCGGTCAGCGCCCCCTCCGGGGTGAGGGCCCATTCCCGTTCGACCGGCATGACGGTCACCCGGCCACAGGTAATACGCATGCCTTCCTCGGCCTTCTGCAGGCGGTAGTGTGCATGACGGCCCAGCACCCGGGCCAGCACATCGGTGAAATTGCCGTCGATGTGCTGGGCGTATACAAAACCCACCGGCAGCCCCGGCGGCAGGTGATCCAGAAAGGTCTTCACCGCTGCCGGTCCGCCCAGGGAGGCCCCCAGTATCCAGACCTCTTCCGCCAGCTGCCCGGGGGTGGCAGGCCTGATCCACGGTGGCAGCGCCCCGGTACCGGCCGGCCGCTCCGGCGCGCGGTCCGCCAGCTCCTCCAGAGCTTCCCGGGATTCGGTCTGTTCCAGCGGCCCCAGTTGCTGTTCCAGTTTCTTCAGCAACCGCCTTTCCCAGCGTACGAAATCCCGGGTTCCGGGCCGGGGAGCCGGATCAATGCCGAACAGGATCGGCGCATCCGTATGGTCCAGCAGGTGGTCAAACAGCACCGGATGATCGGCTTCGTCCTCCAGCGTCACCAGCCACAGATCCGCGTCCGGCAGCACCTCATAGCTCAGAATCCGCTCCGGCGGACCGGAAAACCCCGGGCGTAGCCCGAAACGACCTGTCGCCTCCTGCAGGCGGTGGCGTTGCAAGACATCATCCGAGACAATCGCAACAGCCGGTCGCCCGCTTTCTGCGGTCATCAGCCCTCTCCGTCTCCAGGCTCCCCGCCGGTCAGGCGTTCGATGGTATCAAGCAGTTCCGTTTCCTGGAACGGCTTGCCAAGGTATTCGTTGACGCCCAGTCCCAGGGCGCGCTCCCGGTGTTTGGCCCCTGTCCGGGAGGTGATCATGCAGATGGGCACCTCCCGCAGGTCGTCGTCATGGCGTACAAAGCTGGCGACCTCGAAGCCGTCCATGCGGGGCATCTCG
>JBMCIH010000138.1:0-6182 GCA_048617055.1 Marinobacter sp.
ATTTGGCGAAGCCGAAGGCATCCCGGTTCTGATCCAGCAGGACGCGCAGGCTGGCGCCACGGGCATGGGCGGCCTTGAGGGCCCGTACGACTTCGCGGTGGGACAGATAGAACATGGCCAGATCCAGCCGGTCGCCCGCACCGGCCCGGCCGATCAGGTCCACGGTGGCCTCGCGGATGGCGGCCTCCGTCAGCACCTGGCCGCTCAGGTCAGTGGGGGACTCATGGGCCGGGCTGAGGCCTTCCGGCAGGCGCCAGTTCGGCACCCGGGCACCGGACATGGCCATCACCGCTGCTTCGGTCTCCAGCAGGTCAAGGGTGGCGGGGCCGGTAAAGCTGATTGCGGTATTCCAGTGATGGCTGCTGCTGTCATGAGGGTTGGCGGAGGTGATCAGGCCCCGGAGCTGGTCACCCTCGTCCACCACCAGGGTCTTCCGGTGGTTGGCCTTGAAGTTGGGCAGGGCGAGATAGCTGCGCAGGGTCACCTTGCCCTGGCCGAACGCGTTGGGCAGCCAGCCGCCGTTCGGGTTGTTGCCGAGCCACTGGCAGCAGACCCGCCAGAAGGCGGACCAGAGCGGGTTGGAATCCCTGAGCGGCCGCAGATCGGTTTCCACAACGGTGATGCCGGCACGACGGAGCTGTTCGAAATGAGGCTGACGAAGCCCGCCATAGACCGTATTGAACGGGTCGGTGATGACCACCACCTGCAGTTTCGGAACCGCCTGCCTGCGCTCGATCAGGGCGGTGGTCAGCTGCTGGGCCAGAGGGTCGGTACTGGGATCCCGGGCAGTGTCGTTGAACAGGAACATATCAATGACCACCAGGCGCCGGGCCTGGCCAATCAGGCGGAAGACCTCCCGGAAAATGCCCTGTTCCCGGAAGCGCTCCCCGCGGGCAGTGTGCCAGGTCACGTCCGATATAATGCGGGCGTCGTACACCGGTCTTGCGGGGGCTGACCGGGCCAGCCCTGCCGGAAGCGGTTTGAACGTGTTATAAATGCCGGTTGCCAGCAGAAGCAGAATGACAATGGCAGCAATCAGCTTGAATGACATCATTAGCATCCCCGTGAGGGCTCCGGCGTTCTATTATAAACGGACAGGCTAAGAAGGCAGGTCTATATGACAGGTTACGTGAGTCACGACATCAACGACAGGGGCCGGGCCCAGGCAGCGCCATGTCTGATCTGAATGACCCCCGGGTACTGTTCGCGGCCGAGCGCACCCTGCTGGCCTGGAACCGGACCAGCGTGGTGCTGATCGCCTTTGGCTTTGTGGTCGAGCGGGCACACATCCTGTTGCAGGTGCTGGCGCCGGACCAGGTTAACCCCGTTCAGAACATGGTGACCTTCTGGCTGGGTATTGCGTTCATCGTTCTGGGAGCCTTCAGCGCCGCCTACTCGTCGCGACAGTATCTTACCGTGCTGCGAAGCCTGGCGCCGGCGGAATTTCCCGCCGGCTACCGGGTAACCTGGGGCCTGTTCGTGAACCTGACGATTGCCATGCTCGGGCTCATTCTGGCGCTGGTCCTGGCCCTAGGCTAGTAGTGTCCCGTCTGGGTAATTCATTAACCTGCTGCGCGACGCCGGGGCCGCTGGCCAAGGCCCCAGTCCGCCGGTGTGGTGATTCCACATCAAGGACTGGCAACACCGGCCGGCGGCCCCAGCGTCGTGCCCTTCGGGAGCCACTGAGAGCCTTGATAGCCGCGTTGCGCTGACTCGATTTGGAGCCACCAAACCTTCGCCATCGCGCCTTGCTCTCAAGGCTCTCAGTGGCTCAGTAGATTAACGAATTACCCAGACGGGACACTGCCTCCAGCGCCACGGCCTCTTCCTCGATGATCAGCCGGTTGCCATCCAGGTCCTGGGTGCGTTCTTCCTCTTCCGACCAGACACGGTCGTGGACTTCCTCCGGGTCTTCGGACATCAGCCGGATACGGGTTGCGTTGCCCTGGTAACGGGGATCTGAGTCGTCTGTCCAGTGCATAAGCACCAGTGACAGCGCCCTGAGGCCCTCCGGCGGCCCCATGATGTACTCGTCGTAGCGCTCGGTTTCCAGGAACTGCTGCTCGGTCAGCCCCACCCGGTAGTCGTAGAAGTCCCTGGCCTTTTCCAGGTCACTCACGCCGATACCTACCGCTGACAGGTAGGTGGTCCCGGTCCGGGAGGCTTGGGCAATCTCGATCAGATTGTTGTCGGGGTCACGACCAAAACCGACGATGCCTAACTCGCCCTGGTCCTCCGGCGGCAGGGTAACGACGCCGCCGGCATCGGCAAACCGGTTGGCCAGGGCTTCGGCATCGGTGGTAAACATCACAAGTTTGCCCGGGTTGTCCTGCAGATTGCGGCCCACGCCGTCGGTGAACTCCACCAGGGTGAGGGTCGCCTCGAACGGACTCTGTGGGGATACCAGCGTGACCCGCTGGCTGGAGCCGGTTTCGGTTTCATCGATGACGGTCATGCCCAGGCCGTCGCGATAGACCGGCAGCGACATGTCCAGGTCACTTACCCCCAGTTCAAAACCGCTGACCAGGCTGGTTACCTCTGGCAGGTCCTCGCCACTGTTGTCTTCATCGGTGTCGCCTCCGAGCACCGTGGCCCAGTCACAGCCGGCCAGCAGAAGCATGAGTACCATGGCCGCCAGCCCCATGAGCCAGCGCGGGCGGGACAAGACGAATAACGGTGAAGGGCAGGTCATGGCAACATCCTCTGTCGTTCGGTCCGGTAAGTCACCGGTGAAGGTGCGTTGATTATGTGAAGGCGGAGCAGGTGTTGGTGTGATCTCTCTCACACCCCGGTCATTCCATATGCTTGTCAATAGCCGGTTCGGGGCAAAGCACCGAACCCGGGTTCAGGGGTTGACAGCGCAGATCCGCCAGCAGGCCTCCCGGGCGGCGTCTATGTCCTCAGCCGACAGCTCGATATAGCCGGCGCGTTCGGCTTTCATCAGGTTGACGAAGGCTCCCCAGACCGTCGCCATGATGATTTCCGCCCGGATATCATTGCGGAAGACCCCCTGTCGCTGAAAGGAATGGGAAGGTGCTGCCAGCCGCTTCAGTATGTGACGCTCCAGTGCCCGGGAGTGGGCGTCCAGATAGGGCAGGTGGTCCTGCAGCTCCAGAAAACGAAAGGACTGCGGGTATTTGCGGGCATATTCCACCATCCGTTGCCAGTGTTCCCGGAACAGTTCCCGGGGGGGTGCCCCGGGGTTGGCGATCTGGTTGAGGTATTTGCCGAAGCGCTTTTTCTCTTCCCGGAACAGAGCATTGACCAGGGCTTCCTTGTTCTCGAAATACCGGTAGATGGTGCCGGTCCCCACACGGGCGCGGCTGGCAATATCGGGGACAGGCACGCCGTTGACACCCAGTTCGGCAAAGCGCTCGAGGGCGGCTTCGAGAATGGCCTCGCGCTTGGCTGACTGTGGCCGTTGTTGTGGTTGTAATACGGTGGCGTTCATGACACTCCTCTGACGTGGTCTCCCTGAAACCAGGGCAGGGCGAAACCGGGAGGGCCGGCCCTCCCGTTCAGTGTTTCAGGTTATCAGCTTGTCGCCGTTTCCGCCGTATTTCCATGGGTAACCTTCGTCGGTGTGACAAGAGTCTGATGTGGCTGGAAAATACACATGTTGGTTTCGCCCATGGCATTACTGTCGGTGATTTCCGTGAAATGGCAATAGGAGGTGTCGGGTTTCAGGGTATTGCTGATGGTGACCCCCGAACGGTTCAGGCCGGCCCGGGGGTTGGTGAAACGCTCCAGGAAGAAATTGTCCCACCAGGCGAGGTTCTGGGTGTCGAACTCCCTGGCGTTGCGCCCTTCCGCCAGCCGGAAGATATGGTAGACGTCCTGCCCGGCCAGCTCACTCAGGGGGTTCCAGGTGACCCGGATGTTCTGCAGGGAGGTGCCTTCGGGCAGCCGGCTGCCGTCGGCAGGGCGATAGGAATTGTGAATCTCGTCCTCGACCTTGCGGTAGGCCTTGAAGATGGCCTGCCCCGGCACGTCCTTCTGCATCCGGGACATGGAGCGCACCTAGCCGTCCCGGCCGGTGACCTCGAGGGTGTACTTTCCCTCTTTCATGAAGCCGCTGGACAGGTTGATCATGTACCAGTGGCTGTCGGTGGTGCGGTCGTAGATATGGCCGTTGCGATTGTCGGCGGTGAAAGTCTGGCTGGCGATCTCCACCTCGTGGCCATCCGGCCCCACCGCCCGCAGGCGCTCGATGAGTTCGGGAACCGGACGGCCGCCGGTGGGGTGGAAGGCAACCAGGAACTTGTGCTGCTCCTGCGGCAGGCCCGTATGACATTTTCACTGTTACGGGATTTGACCCGGCAGGCATTTGGCTTCATCCTGATCCGGTTTCATCACGCAACCAAAAAACCGGGAGAACCCAACGTGAGTGAGTACACCAACCGCGCCATTGTTCTGAACGAGCGGCCCCAGGGCGAAATCCAGGACGGCGACCTGAAACTGATTGAAAAGCCCCTCCGTGACCTGAAGGAAGGCGAGGTCCTCGCGAAAACCCTGTGGCTGTCGCTGGACCCCTACATGCGACCGCGCATGAACGACACCAAGGGCTATATGGATCCCATTGGTATCGGCGAGGTCATCGTGGGCGAAGTGGTGGCCCGTATTGTGGAATCCCGTTCTGACCGCTATCAGGTGGGCGACCTGGTCACCTGTTACTCCGGCTGGCAGGAGTACGCCATATTCCCGGACACCGCCGACATGGTCTACAGAATTCAGGAAAAGCCAGGGGTGCCTCTGCAGGCCTACCTGGGTGTGGCCGGCATGCCGGGGCGTACCGGTTACTGTGGTCTGATGTATGTGGGCAAGCCCAAAGCCGGCGAGACGGTGGTGGTTTCAGCCGCGTCGGGCCCCGTGGGCACTGTTGTGGGCCAGACCGCGAAGAAGGAAGGCTGCCGCGCCGTAGGTGTGGCCGGCGGACCGGAGAAATGCCGTTTTGTGGTGGAAGAACTGGGCTTTGATGCCTGTGTGGACTACAAGGCCGGCAACCTGGAAGCAGACCTGAAGGCAGCCTGCCCGGACGGTATCGATATCTACTTCGAGAACGTGGGTGGTGCGGTGACCCGGGCGGTGGCACCGCTGCTGAACGAGGGTGCACGGGTGCCCATCTGTGGCTATGTATCGGCCTACAATGCGGAAGACCCTGCCAAGGTCGAAACCCCCTTCCATGTGCTCAAGGCCCTGGATCCGGTGCCGGAGCACCGCTTCTTCCTGGTGACCGAGTGGCAGGACCGGCATCAGGAGATCACCGGCATTCTGGCGGACCGGGTGGCGTCCGGTGAGCTGAAGTACCGTGAAACCATCGCTGAAGGTCTGGAAAGCGCCCCAGAGGCCTTCCGGGGGATGCTGAAAGGGAAGAACTTCGGCAAGCAGCTGGTGCATGTTGCCGACTGAGTCCACTGTTGCGGCTTACTCTGAGGGTGAGGGTGAGTGGGGCGGGAACCTTCTCCCGGGACCGTCGAACGCCAGGGATGGCGTTCGTCGAGCCCTACAGGGACGTACTTGCGGGGCGTGTCCCGGAAGAAGGGCCCCGATCGCCTCGGCCGGTTTCTGTTGAGACACTAAAGGCGCGCAGGAGCGTCTGCGTTCAGCCCAGTTCCGCGTTGTGATAAACGTTCTGAACGTCATCCAGATCGTTAAGCATGTCCAGGAACTTCTCGAACATCTCCACATCCTCACCCTGAACCGGCGTGGTGGTCTGGGGCAGGAACTGGATGTCATCCACCTCGAACTCCAGCTCTCCGAAGGCGCTGGTCAGCGCCTGTTTGGCCCTGGTGTATTCCGTATTGGGAGCGAAGACGGTGATCAGGCCGTCCTCGTGTTCAATGTCCGTCACGTCCACATCCGCTTCCATCAGCGCTTCCAGAACCGCTTCCTCGTCGTTGCCCCGGAAGGCCAGAATCGCACAGTGGTCGAACATATGGCTGACGCTGCCCGGGGTGCCGATCTTGCACTTGGTCTTGGTGAAACAGACCCGCACATCACCGAAGGTACGGTTTGGATTGTCGGTCAGGCAGTCCACGATGACCATGCAGTTGCCCGGGCCGAAGCCCTCGTAACGGGCTGCGGAGAAGTCCTCACCGGCGCCGCCCCTGGCCTTTTCGATAGCCTTCTCAATAACGTGGGTGGGCACCTGGTCTTTCTTGGCCCGCTCGATCAGCCCGCGC
>JBMCIH010000139.1:0-6179 GCA_048617055.1 Marinobacter sp.
TACCGCAGTTTCGAGCTTCGGCTGGAAACCGCCGGGCTGAACCTCACCGATGATTACGCCCGCCTGTTGCGGCAGCGCCTGGAACGGCTGCGAAGCCAGACCATAGCGGAGGGCCTCACCGATGGCATCCGTGCGCGCCTTTCAGCCGCCCGGGAGGAACAGCTCCGGCTGGAAGAGTATGAGGCCATCAGTGCGCCCGGCGATACCGCCGAGGGCCGCATGAGACAGGCCCGCCGGGAGCTGATCGCCCAGCTCCATGGTGCCGTCACCGAACATATCGACGTTCTCAACGACTACTACAACACCGTGACCGAGCTGCGAGAGCAGTTTGCCGCCTATCAGGAGCTCCTGCAGCAGCGTCTGTTCTGGCTGCCCAGCGCCGGGCCGGTCGGCCCAGGAACCTTTGGTGAGCTTTTCGAGGGCGCCCGCTGGTTCCTGTCCGGCTTTCACTGGCCCGACCTGAGCAGCGCGGTCCGCGCCTCCTTTGCCGAGCGGGGCCCATGGATACTGCTCATTGTTGCCGTCACCGGGGTGATCCTAGCCCGCAGGAAAGCCATGGGACGGTCTGTGGTGAACTCCGGCAGGCACGTCGGCAATGTCGGTAGAGACCGCTTCATTCTTACCCTGAAGGCGGCGGCCCTGAGCCTGTTACTGGCCCTGCCGGTGGTTCTCGCCCTCTCTGCAGCCGCCCTGCTGCTGAAGGAGGGCAATACCTTTTTCTCCGCCCTTTCGTCGGGCCTGACCGCAGCGGCCTTCGTCACCATACTGCTGCGCAGCCTGAATTCGGTGGCCCGCCCGGAGGGCCTCGGGGAACGGCACTTCAACTGGAACAGCCGCACCCTGGCGACGGTTCGCCGCCAGATCCGCATCCTGCTTGCGGTACTGGCGCCGGTCGTGGTGATCCTGGCCACCATGGAAACCCCGGCCGGAACGCGCTACAGCGACAGTGTGGGGCGCCTGCTGTTCCTGCTGGCATCGCTGGCACTGGCCTGGTTCGCCTACCGGGTGATGACGGCCGCCCTGCAGGCCGAACCCGCGAACCGCCTGCTCAGGGGCGCACGGGTTGTGACGGTGGCCACGCCCCTGGTACTGGCCCTGGCGTCTCTCTGGGGCTACCACTACACCGCGGTTCAGCTGGAAGGGCTGATGTTTATCAGCGGCTGCTGGCTGGTGGCCGTCATGCTGCTGTACTACCTGGTGCTGCGGGCCCTGTCGGTGCGGGAACGCCGGATGACACTCAAGCGACTGCGGGAGCAGCGCGCGGCCGAGCGCAGGCTGGCAGAAGCCCGCGAGGCGGCGGAGCACTCCGGTGAGGGTATCCCGGTAGCGCTGGAGATGCCGGAGATGGACCTGAAAGACATCAGCCAGCAGAGCAAGACGCTGGTCCGGATTGTCGCCGTGGTTCTGGCGGCGTCGGTACTCTGGATGTTCTGGGCAGACGTTATTCCCGCCCTGCAGGTGTTTGACAACGTCACCCTGTGGAGTATTGCCGGCGATGACGGGGCAGACCCGACCCCCATCACCCTGGGCGACCTGATGCTGGCCCTGCTGTTCGGCGCCGGCACCATTCTCGCCGTCCGTAACCTGCCCGGCACCCTGGAGGTCATGGTACTCAGCCGCCTGAACCTGGAACCCGGGGCTGGCTACGCCATTACCACCCTGGTCACCTACATGATCATCTTTATCGGGGTACTGACCGCCCTGGCAGTAATCGGCCTGCAATGGTCCCGACTGCAGTGGCTGGTGGCCGCCCTGGGCGTGGGACTGGGCTTCGGCCTGCAGGAAATCGTCGCCAACTTCGTTTCCGGCATTATCCTGCTGTTCGAGCGACCGATCCGTGTGGGTGACACCGTCACCATCAACGGCATCACCGGCACCGTTGCACGTATCCGCATCCGGGCCACCACCCTGGTGGACTGGGACCGCAAGGAGCAGATCATTCCCAACAAGACCTTTGTCACCCAGGATCTCACCAACTGGACCCTGACCGATGCCATTACCCGGGTGATCATCCGGGTGGCCGTTGCCTACGGGTCCGACGTGGACAAGGTGCAGGACCTGCTGCATGACGTGGCCGTGAGCAATGAACGGGTGGTGGAAGAGCCGGCCCCGGCCGTGTTCTGCGTGGGCCTGGGAGACAGCGGCGTCAACTTCGAGGTGCGTGTCTTCGTCCGCGACCTGCTGGACTTCATGCCCCTGTCCCACGAACTGCACGCCACCATTACCCGCACCCTTGAGGAGGCCGGCGTGGAAATCCCCTTCCCCCAGCGGGACATCCACATCCGCACGGCCCCCATGCCCTGGGGTGTGCGGCAGGAAATGCCCGGGGATGCGCCGGAGCAGCGCTGATACCGAAAAACAGGCCGGTGCCGCCCCGCTTATATTCGATACGCGTCACAGCAACCCGGCCTACCAGCTGTTGCCTGGCTACCGGCAAGGTCACTAGTGTCCCGTGCGGCACGGGACACTAGGCCATCCTGGCTTTCAGCATTCTCAGCGTGATCAGCACACTGAAGATATAGTGCCCAAACAGTACCGCCGAGAATGTTGCAATGGTCAGTATCGGCTGCCAGTCCAGCCAGGCCGCCAGCAGGAAGACCATGCTGATCAGCAGCGCCCGCTGACCATTGATCCACAGGAACAGGCCGTGTTTCTCGTGTACGTCCAGAATCCGGGTGAGCGGGTTGGAGATAAGCTGGACAACCAGGTAGGGCGACAGCGCCGTGATAAAGGCGCCGGTAGCCGCCCAGTCCTGCCCAAAAACCAGTACCGACAGCGGCTTGGCGAAAAAGAACAGAAACAGGAAGATCGGCACCGAAATCACCGACACCACCTTGATCACCCGGATCGCGATACGCCACTGGGTCCTGATGTCGTTCCGGTCGAGGTTGGAAAGCTCCGCAAAGAATGCGTCCGCCAGGCTCTGGGATATCAGCGTGACCGGCAGGGCCATGGCCATGAACGCGAGCCCCAGATGGCCGGTGGTACCGGCGCCATAGAGGGCCGCTGAATAGAGCAGCGGCGCCTGTGTCGAGTAGATCAGCAGGAACCTGGATGGCAACCGGAAAATGGGGAAGCCCCGGTACCGGCCGGCGAGAACCCACATGCGGTGGCGGGTAACGAACCGCCGGTTCACCCGGAAGTCCTTGTAGAACGCCCGCAGGTAAGAGCCCACCCCACCGCTCTGCGACGCCACCTGCCCCAGCAGCAGACCGCCCGGTTTCAGGGCCAGCAGTCCCAGCAGGATCTTGATCAGCGCGCCCACCAGGTTCTGGAACACCTGGGTACGGGCAATGACCCTGTAGCTGCGCTTGCGCTGCGCCCATACCGTCATGATCTCATAGCAGGCGGTGCCCAGCAGACCAAGCACCACCAGCCACCACCAGGGCGCCAGCGCCTCCATCGACAGCAGGGCCAGCACCGGCTCGGCAAACAGCATGAAGAGCAGCGTAAAAAACACCGTGAAACCCAGCATGGCCACGGCCGACAGAGCCACCAGGTTCATGGCGGTGCCGTCGTGCCTGGGCAGGGGCACCGCCATGACGTAACGCAGGGTCAGTATCGGCAGCAGCATGAACACAAAGGCGGTAAAAACGGAGAGCACACCATAGTCGTCAGGTGTGTAGATGCGGGTGAGTACGGGAATCGCCAGCACACCGATGGCGCGGCCGATCCCACTGCCCAGGGCAAGGGTGGCCATGCCCCGGAACACATTACCAGTTTCATCGGCGGGCAGTAGCCGCTGCCGTAGTCGGATCAGGCGTTCCAACGCGACATCCTTATCCTGGTTGAAGTCTGGGAAATCAATGTACCCGCTTTGCACGGACCTGTCTTGTGTACACGTTTTTTACGCGTGTGTTTGTAATCTGTCGCCATGGCGGGGGGCCGGTAACTGACCTAACGTGCAAGGGTAGAACCCGCACCCGCCCACCGAACAGGCTGCCATGAAACTAACGAGCACACTGACCGTACTGGAGGACTACAACCTCACCCTGATCGTCATCGGTCTGGGGGTGCTGGCCCTTGCGGTACTGCTCCAGCGCCTGAAAAACTATCCCCTGTCTTTTCCCATGTTGGCGCTCGCCCTGGGATACGCGGCCTTTGCCCTGCCCCTGGGCATCACGCCGCCTGATCCGCTGGAACACAGTGTGGTGACCATCCACCTGACGGAAATCGGCGTTATCATTTCGCTGATGGGGGTGGGCCTGAAGATCGACCGGTTGCCCGACTGGCGCACCTGGAGTTCCACCTGGCGCATGCTGGCCATCTGCATGCCGTTAACCATCCTGGGGGTGGCCACCCTGGGCTGGTGGCTGCTTGGCCTGACACCGGCGGCCGCCGTACTGCTTGGCGCCGCCCTGGCCCCCACCGACCCGGTGATGGCCTCGGATGTTCAGATAGGCGAGCCCGAAGACCCGGACGACGAGGCCAGGGACAGCCCCCGCCACAAGGAGGACGAACTGCCGTTCACGCTGACCTCCGAGGCGGGCCTGAATGACTCCCTGGCCTTCCCCTTCACCTACCTTGCCCTGCTGATGCTGATGGAAGGCGCATCGCCGGCAAACTGGCTCACCCAGTGGCTGCTGATCGACGTGGTTTTCAAGCTTGTCGTGGCCCTGGCAACCGGTGTGGCCATCGGCTGGGTGCTTGCCAGCGTTCTGCTGCGGCTGCCCACCGACACAGGCATGCAGCGCATGGCGGCCGGCGTAGGGGCACTGGCGGGCACACTGCTGCTCTATGGTGCCACCGAAACCATTGGCGGCTATGGCTTTCTTGCGGTGTTTATTGGTGCCCTTACCATACGACACCAGGAGAAAAGCCACCCGGCCCACAAATCATTGCACATCTTCTCCGAGCAGTCCGAGCAGCTGCTGATGACGGTTATCACCATCGCCCTGGGCGGCGCCATCGCCGGCGGGTTGTTCGATGCCCTGACCTGGGAGGCCGCCCTGCTCGGGGTTCTGCTGGTTTTCGTGCTGCGCCCCCTGGCCGGTATGATCGGACTGCTGGGTTCGTCCTGGCTGCCGCCCGGGGACCGCCTGATTGCCAGCTTCTTCGGTATCCGTGGCATCGGGTGCCTGTTTTACCTGGCCTATGGACTGGGGAACGGGTCATTTGCCCAGGCGGAACTGCTCTGGGCCACCTGTGCCTTTGCGGTTGTGGTGTCGATTCTCGTCCACGGCGCGACCGCAGCACCGGTCATGAAGCGCAGGGAGCGGCGGATGCACCAGCAGGCCGGGCGCCCCTGAACGCTGGCGACTATTTACGGCGGCAGCCCGGAGAATAGGGTCCGGCCTGCCCAATGTGGCACAATGCCCTTTTACGCTGCTGCGCCCTGACGCCATGAAACCGAGCCCCCCAATGCAATGCCTGAAGCAGAAAGTTCTCCGGAGCAGACCGGCCCGGGCACTCGCCCTGCTTGTCCTGCTGCTCTTCGGCACCCTGCTGCATGCGGGTGAGAGGGTACGCATTGCCGCGGCCGCCGACCTGCGTTACGCGCTCAACGACATTGTTGAGGCCTATCGTGAGGAATATCCCGGTGCCAGCATTGAGGTGATCTACGGCTCCTCCGGCAAGATGACAACCCAGATCGCCAACGGCGCGCCCTACGACCTTTTCTTCTCCGCCGACATTGCCTATCCGGAGAAGCTGAAGGCGCAGGGTCATACCGCGACAGACCCGGCGGCCTACGCCACGGGCCGCATCGTGATCTGGAGCACCACCCTTGATGCCTCGGAGCTGACCCTGGAGGACCTGGCGGACGACGCCGTCCGACGGATCGCCATCGCCCAGCCCTCCCACGCCCCCTACGGCCAGCGGGCCAGGGAGGCCTTGAATTCTGCGGGGGTATGGGAGGCAGTGCAGCACAAACTGGTTTTCGGCGAGAACATCGGCCACACCGCCCAGATGACCCAGTCCGGCGCGGCCCAGGTAGGCATTATCGCCCTGTCACTGGCCAAGTTTCCCGACCTGGCCGGGCACGGCCACCACCTGATCGACGAAACCCTTCACCAGCCACTGACCCAGGGGTATGTGGTCACCAAGAGAGGCGGCGATAACCCGCAGGCCCGGGCCTTCGCCGACTTCATGGTCAGCGACCAGGCCCACGGGATTATGGCGCGCTATGGGTTTGAGATGGCGAAGTAGCCCGACCGCCCGGCAAGACATGCCGTGGCGGC
>JBMCIH010000140.1:0-6134 GCA_048617055.1 Marinobacter sp.
GCTCCGCCTCGGCGTTGATGAACTCCAACTCAAAGCCGAGACTGGAATCGGTACTGGCCAGTGCAGTCCCGATAAAGGGCTCTAGCTGGGGCGGGCCGATAATGGGCAGGGGCTCGGTTCGGCCCGCCATGGAGGCGCTGGAAAGCAGGCCTGGCAATCCGAAAGTATGATCACCATGCACATGGGTGATAAAAATGGCCTGCAACTGCATGACCGACAGCCGGGTGCGCAGCAGCTGGTGCTGGGTGCCCTCGCCACAGTCGATCAGGTACCAGTGCCTGGGGCCACCGTGTCTCAGGGCCAGGGCGGTGACATTGCGGGCCCGGGTGGGGGTGCCGGCCGAGGTGCCGAGAAAGGTCAGTTCCACCTGTGCGTCCTTTTCTGACTTTGACCTACACTGAGAGCGTCAGTATGCCGTCCCGTTCGTTCAGGCAAGCTTATCAGAATTACAGACAGCGAGGTTTTATGAGCAGCCGGCCATCCTGGTCCCGAGTCGTGCTGGCATTTGCCATTGCCCTGGTGGCCGGCGCGGCGCTGGGTTCTGTGGTGCAGACCCAGGTCAACCTGCTGGCCCTGCGGGGGCTGGGGGTCGCGATTGGTGGCGGAGCCTGGTTGAGGACAACGGTTGAAGATCTGTTCAAGTTCGGGCCGGTCTACCTGGTCATGTTCGGCTGCGGTTTCCTGCTTTCCCAGCTGGCCGCCGTGGGGGTGACACGGCACCGGTTGCGGTCATGGCGGCGACCCGTCTGTGCTGTTGCGGCGGCACTGGGACTGTTGGCCACCTTCCGTCTGGTGGACGCCCTGGCGCCACCGCCCACCCTCATCGCCGCCACCCGTGACCCGGGCGGCACCCTGGCCATGTTGCTTACGGCGGCGGTGGCGGGCTGGCTGTTCGCAAGCCTGACATCACCCGAACCCCGGCAAAAGCTTCCGCTGGGTGCGGCTGTTGCTCTGGTACTGGCGACCGCACTGGCAAGCCCGGCGGATCAGGCCCAGGCACAGTCCACAGCGAACTACCACCTGGAAACCGTGGTTTCCGGGCTGGAGCACCCCTGGTCGCTGGCGTTCCTGCCGGACGGGCGCATGCTGGTCACCGAGCGTCCCGGCCGACTGCGTATCGTCTCAGAGAATGGCGAGCTGGAGCCGGAGCCGGTGGCCGGCGTGCCCGAGGTGTTCAACCAGGCCCAGGCCGGGCTGTTCGAGGTACTGCCGGCGCCGGATTTCGAGGACAGCGGCTTGCTCTACCTGAGTTATGCCTGTGGCAGCCCGGCTGCCAACCACACCTGCCTGGCCAGGGGTCGGCTGGAAAGGGGCGCCCTGCACGAGGTGGAGGAACTGTTCCGGACCCGACCGGCCAAGGCGGGTGCGGCCCATTATGGCGGGCGCATGGCCTGGCTGGCGGACGGCACCCTCCTGCTGACCCTGGGGGACGGTTTCGACTACCGGGAGGAAGCGCAACGGCTTTCAAGCCATATCGGCACAATTGTCCGGCTCAACCATGACGGCTCGGTACCGGATGACAATCCGTTCGTGAGTGAGCCCGATGCCCTGCCGGAAATTTACAGCTATGGCCATCGTAATGTGCAGGGCCTGGTCCATGTCGCCGGCAACAACCAGGTGATCATCCACGAGCACGGCCCCCGGGGCGGCGACGAGATCAACCGCATCGAACCCGGCAACAACTACGGCTGGCCGGTGGCCACCCACGGCCTGGACTACACCTGGGCCCGGGTGTCCCCCTATACCGACTACCCGGGAACCGTGCAGCCGCTGTTGCACTGGACCCCCTCCATAGCGCCTTCCGGCATGACACTCTATGACGGCGAGCGGTTTCCCGACTGGCGCGGCAGTCTGCTGGTGGGCGGGCTGGTCACCCGGGCGGTTCACCGGATTGAACTGGGCGCGGATGGCGCCACAGAAAGGGAAAGGCTGTTCACGGAGCTGGAAGCGCGCATCCGTGACCTGCGCACCGGGCCGGACGGTGCTGTCTATCTGCTGACCGACAGTCCCGAAGGACGACTGGTCAGGGTAATACCACCTTGAGGCGCCGATGAGACTGTCGCTGTTTTACAGGTATCACGCCGGCTTCTATGCTCAGGGTGTAACCCCCTTAAAGTAAGGAGAAGAGAGATGAGCAAGGCCATCAACGGCAAGTTTCAGAACCTGGACCAGGCCCGGAACACCCGCGACGACCTGATTGGCAGTGACATTCCGCAGGACCTGATCTTTATCGACGAGGACGCCCAGGTCATACGGGTGATGCTGCCCCCGGAGGAAGCCCGGGAGGTCCATGAGATTTTTGATCGCCACGGCGTTACCTATCCGGCCTGAGCCTGACCCAGGTCAGCCCGGGCGGGGCCTGCCAAGGCGCTCGCCCGGTCACCCGCTTCTCCCTGCCGGGGAAAGGGCAGGGCAGCACCCATACCTGAAGACACCCATGGCAAACAGGAGGTTGTGTGAAATTTATCTTTGAAGTCCACGTCAGGGAGGGACATACCGCCGAGGAATACGCCGACGCCTGGGTACGGGCCAGCGAGCTGATCCAGCAGGCTCCCGGCGCCCGCGGTACCGAACTGCACCGCAAGATCGGCGACCCCAACACGCTGATCGCCATTGCCAGCTGGGACAGCAAGGAGCAGCGGGACGCCATGGAGGGGCAGCATAACCCGGAAATCGCCGAGATCATCCGCAGTGCCGCACACTTCGTGGAGATCACCCCCATTGGCGAGTTTGAAGACCCTGAATGGGTGGTGATGCCACCCGGCCAGGATCAGCACTGATGGCCAGCCAGGACTCCCGGTTGTGTTGAGGGAGTATTCCTCCTGATATAGCCCAACCCCGGCCAGACTTACCCGCTCAGTAGGGCATGCCCTACTGAGCCGAGAGCCACGCCTTAAGCCGTTTTCCGTCCCCGTCCGATTGTTGCGAGATCGCCCCAGGCCCGACCATAAGGGTCCGTGCCCAAGGTGTAATTCGTGACCAATTATCCTGATTTCCCGTCCCGTCGACTCGCGGCTGTTGCTGCGGCTCCCGGCCTCCTGGCCGCCGTGCTGGTATTGTTCTCCGGTCTGTCCCCCGGTATCGCCCTCGGCGCGGCCATTCTGCTGGCCGGTATGGGCCTGGCAGCCGGCGCTGACTGTCTGAGGACCACCGTCCGACTTCGCCATCGGGTCAGTCAGGCGCTGACCGAGAGCCAGGCACCGGAAGCCAGGTTGGCTGACCCTGCAGCCACTGTGCTGCGAAGTACCGGAGCGGAGTTGATTCCGCTGTGGAATACGCACGTCGAAACGGCCAGGGCCCAGACTGAGAGTGCCATTGTCGGACTGAGTCAGCGGTTTGCCGAACTGGCCGGGCAACTGCGCCAGTCCACGGAGATGTCCTCGGGCGTGGCCAGCTCCCTGGGCGGGGGCATGGGCAGCACCTTTGGCCGTGCCGATGAAGACCTGCGCTCGGTAGTTGACAGCCTGCGTAATGCCCTCAAGGACCGCGACGCTCTGCTGGACCAGATCAACGACCTCGACACGTTTGTCGATGAACTGGACAGCATGGCCCAGGACGTTGCCACCATTGCTGGCCAGACCAACCTGCTTGCCCTTAACGCTGCCATCGAAGCCGCCCGCGCTGGAGAGCACGGCCGGGGCTTTGCGGTGGTAGCGGATGAAGTCCGCAAGCTGTCGCGCCTGTCGGCGGAAACCGGTGAGCGCATTGGCAGCAAGGTGAACTACATCGGCGAGGCCATCCGTTCGGCCGTATCCGCGGCCCAGACGTCCCGTGGACGGGACAGCGAAGCGGTGGAAAGCTCCGAAACGATCATTGAGCGGGTACTGCATGACTTCCGGGAGCGGGGTTCCGAACTGGTGGCGTCGGCGGAATCGCTGCGACACACCAACGCCGCCATTCAGGCGGATGTGGAGGGGGCACTGGTGGAACTGCAGTTTCAGGACCGTACCAGCCAGATTCTGGCCCACGTCTGCCACAGCATGGCGGAAACCGCTGGTCAGATGCGGGGGGCGGACCCGTCCCGGGTTGATGTCAGCACCATTCTGGCAGCCATGGAGGCCTCCTACGCTATGGCAGAAGAGCGGGATAACCACCGGGGCGGGAAGGCCGCAAAGGCCGCCGCCAAGACCGGTGAAGTGACCTTTTTCTAGTGTGCCGTGCGGTAAATTCGCTGACCTACTGCGTGACGCTGGGGCCTCTGGCCAAGGCGCCAGTCCGCCGGTGTGGTGGTTCCACATCAAGGGCTGGCAACACCGGCCAGAGGCCCCAGCGTCGCGCCCTTCGGGAGCCACTGAGAGCCTTGATAGCCGCGTTGCGCTGACTCGATTTGGAACCACCAAACCTTCGCCACCGCGCCTTGCTCTCAAGGCTCTCAGTGGCTCATTAGGCCAGCGAATTTACCGCACGGCACACTAGGCAACGAATGAAACAGTGACTGGAAGCAAGATTATGAGCAAAAGCGTAATGATCGTCGATGATTCTGCGTCAATCCGCCAGGTGGTGGCCCTGACCCTGAGGGGAGCGGGTTTCGACGTGATCGAAGCTTGCGATGGCCGCGACGCCCTGAACAAGCTCACGGGGCAGCGGGTTCATCTGATGATCTCCGACGTCAACATGCCCAACATGGATGGCCTGACCTTTCTGCGGGAAGTGAAGGCGCGTCCGGAATACAGGTTCACCCCCGTGATCATGCTTACCACTGAGTCCGGTGATGACAAGAAGCGGGAAGGCCAGAGCGGCGGTGCCAAGGCCTGGATGGTAAAGCCGTTCCAGCCCCGGCAGATGCTCGCCGCCGTCAGCAAGCTGGTGGGGCCATGAGCGGCGCGTTCAGTTTTAACAGCGACACCGGCTGCCTGCAGATCCGGGGCGAACTGACCATCTATCAGGCCAATGCGGCAGTGGAATCCCTGCGTCACGCTGTAGCCTCCGGAGCCCTGACCAGCCTCGACCTCTCCGGTGTGACTGAACTGGATACCGCTGGCCTGCAATGGCTGTTGCTGGCCCAGCGGCTGATCGGGCCGGATTCCCGGCCCGTGGTGCTGGTGAACCACAGTGAGCCCGTGCGTGAGGTACTGGAACTGGCCGGTCGGGGGCTGACCCCATGAACCTGGATCTGGCGTTTCAGACCTTCCTGGACGAGAGCCGCGAACTGCTTGCTGACATGGAGAGGATCCTGCTGGAACTGGAGTCGCGCCCAGGCGGGGTGGAGCTGCAGAATGCGCTGTTCCGTTGCGTACACACCGTCAAGGGCTCCGCGGGCATGTTTGGCCTGGATCATGTGGTGGACTTCACACACGTGGTTGAGAATGTCCTGGACCGGCTGAGGGCGGGAGAGATTCAGCTCTGTCAGGATCTGGCCAACCTGCTGCTGCGCTGCCGTGACCACATCAGTCTGCTGGTGGAAGTGCCGGAGCCGGCAGGCGCAACAGACCTGCACCCCGCCGGTCAGACCCTGCTGGCTGAACTGCAGCCGTTCCAGTCGCCGGACCTGACCGAAGTGCCGGTAACCGTCGGTACGCCGCCGGTTACCGGAACGGGTGCTCTCTGGCATATCGGCATGCGTATTCAGCCCGACGCGCTTCGTCACGGCATGGATCCGCTGGGGTTTATCCGCTTTCTGGGCACCCTGGGCGAACTGGTATCAGTGAGAACCATCGAAAGCGCGCTGCCCGGGCTGGACCAGCTGGACCCGGAAGCCTGCTATCTGGGCTTTGACGTTGAACTGAGAACCCCTGCCGACCGCACCGCCATCGAAGATGTGTTCGAGTTTGCCGGTGACCTCTACCAGATTCAGATACAGCCGGCCGGCGCCGCGACAGAGCTACCCGGCACCGCTGATGATGCGGTGGATCCGGCCGCCGGGTCCGATCTCCCCCGGGCGGACTTCAACGCTGCGGACCAGCCGGACGCAGAGCGGGGGCGCCGCCGCAAAACGGTGCAGCATTTACGCATTCAGGCCGAGAAACTGGACAGCCTCATCAACCTGGTGGGCGAGCTGGTCATTGCTTCCGCCGCGGTATCGCTGGACGCCGATCGCTCCGGGGACTCCGCTGCCCGGGAATCCGCCGCCAACCTCAATCTGCTGGTGGAAGCCATCCGCGACAGTTCCCTGGATTTGCGCATGGTGCCGATTG
>JBMCIH010000141.1:0-6121 GCA_048617055.1 Marinobacter sp.
GGTCTTTTGCATTTGTCCCTATATCTCCAGTTCCCGAAGCGTGCTAAAACGTCGCCGTCCAGCGGACTCGCCGTCGGGCGCCCGGACACTCTTCCGTTCATCAGGATGTCAGCATGTCAGACAAATTTTTCTACAAGGGTCGGCAGGACGCGCGACAGCACCACACCGCTTACGGCGGCTTCGAATCCGGGGCCAGCAAGAAGGCCGGCAGCAGGAAGTACCCCCTGACGCTGGTGGTCACCAGTGAGGCGCGCAAGCAGGAACTCGCGGCCAGGGTGGCCGAAGCCAGGCTGCATGCGAACATTACAGTCGATACCCGCGATGGGGCTGTCGAGTCCATCGGTGAACTGACGGCTCTCTCCGGCAAAGGGGCAACGGTGACCACGTCGAAATCGCCTTCCCGGAACGACCCCTGCACCTGCGGCAGTGGCAATAAATTCAAGAAGTGCTGCGGCTGAGCGCAGCCTGGAGAAAGCTATGGTGATTTGCGGCGTGGAACTGACCGGCAACGATGCGGTGGTGTGCCTGCTGAGCCTGGACCGGGGCCAGTTCAGCTTGCCGGAGAACAGGGTGCGCAAGCTGTCGCTGAACAAGAACCATACCCGGGAAGACCTGAAACAGTTCCAGGCCGCCTTTGTTGATTTGATGGCCGAGCATGGTGTTTCCCGGGTCGTCATCAAGGAACGGATGCAGAAGGGCAAATTCGCCGGCGGCGCCATAAGCTTCAAGCTGGAGGCCGCTATTCAGCTGATTTCAGGGCTTGATCTGGAGGTAAAGCTGGCCTCGCCGGCGCTGATCAAGTCTACCCTGGCGGCCAGCCCGTTACCGGTGTCATTTGCCGACACCGGGCTGAAGGGCTTTCAGGAGACGGCTTTTACGGTGGCCTATGTTGGACACATGGCGACTTTCGATTAGCTTTGTCAGCCACTCAGCGCCTGCCGTACCTTCTGGCTGAGGTGCCCCATATCGACCCGGCCGAGCACCTGTGGTTTCAGCTCATTCATCACCCGCCCCATGTCCTGCATGCCCTGGGCGTCTGTTGAGCTGCTGGCGGTGCGGATAAGAGCGTCCAGGTCATCTTCGGACAGGGTCTCCGGCATGAATTCCTCGATCACCACCATTTCTGCCCGTTCCTTGTCGCTGAGCTCCTCCCGGCCGGCGGCATCGTATTGAGCGGCAGCATCCCGCCGTTGTTTGAGCATTTTATCCAGCACTTTCAGAACATCTTCGTCATTGAGGTCGCGGCGCTCGTCAATCTCGATCTGCCGGATCGCCGACTGGGCCATACGCAGGGTACCCAGCCGGGTTTTGTCCCGGTTCCGCATGGCGGTTTTCACCGCGTTGCTCAGTTGCTCCTTGAGTGAAGCTTCTGTCACTGTCGGCCTCCGCTGTATTAGCTGATGAGAATGGGTTTCAAGCCCTGGTGTGTCCGGCTGTTCCGGTGCCACATGTCAGATCATTATTCCGATGGACGGATATTTCAAACTGGATCCGTTTCCACTCATTCCCTTTGCATCTGAAGGAACCAGTCGCCGGCCAGCCTGGAGACCTCCTCCAGCTTGCCCCGTTCCTCAAACAGGTGGGTGGCTCCGGGCACGATTTCTGTCTGAACCCGGCACCGCATCTTCCGGGCAGCGCTTTCATTCATCTCGATAACCGGGGCGTCCTCACCGCCGACAATAAGCAGTGTTGGCGCCTTCACCCGGGGCAGGGCTTCGCCGGCCAGATCCGGCCGACCGCCTCTGGAGACCACAGCGGACGCATGTTGCGGACGGTCGGCAGCGGCAATCAGGGCAGCGGCCGCACCGGTGCTGGCGCCGAACAGACCAACCGGCAGGTGCTTCAGGTCTGGATTTGCCGCCAGCCAGTCAATTGCCCCGGTAAGGCGTCCGGCCAGCATCGGAATATTGAACCGTAACTTGCGGGTGACCTGGTCCTCCCGCTCCTCGTCGTCTGTCAGCAGGTCAAGCAGCACCGTGCCCAGGCCCCGGTCAACCAGGTCCTGCGCAACCCGCCGGTTACGGGGACTGAGCCGGCTGCTTCCGCTGCCATGGGCAAACAGCACCACCCCCCGGGGTTCCTCTTCCGGAAGGGTCAGGTCCGCATTCAGGCGCCGGCCATCGGCCTCTATGACGACGGCCTGTGATTCGCCCGGGCGGCAGAAAGGATCGGCCATAGGCACCTCCCACTTCTCTCGAACCGGCATTTGATGAGCGAAAGTACGCTGGTTCTTCTATGTTAGACCCATAGCCATCCCTTGGCCAAGGGACGGTACACTAGCGCCGACGAATTTCTGAAACAGTGACCCATCAAGCGGGAGATCATTATGAGCCTTAAAACCCTGCAGGAAATCGTCGCAGAGGCCAAGGCCTCGGTGTACTGCCTGACGCCGCAGGCGGCCAGGGAACTGCTTGCCGTGCACACTGATGCCCTGGTGATTGATGTGCGCGAGCCCCGCGAAGTCAGTGAGAAACGCCCCGCCAGCACGATCAATATCCCCCGGGGCGTGCTCGAAATGAAAATCACCGACCAGACAACGGACCCGGACCGGGTCATTCTTCTGCACTGTGCGACAGGCGGTCGCGCAGCCATGGCGGCGGCCGCTCTGGGAAATATGGGCTTCCGTAACGTCCATATCATCGACTGTTCCTGCGATGACCTTGTCGCGCATCTTGGTGCTGCGTGATCGCATGAGAGGCGAGAAAGGGTGGATGCAGTTTGACGGCGCCGTTTACACGCTTCACTGTTATGCTCAACCTATAACCCACCTGCCGAGGTTGAGAGAGCACTATGGACGGAGAAAGCAGCGGCCCGAAGTACGATACCAACCGGAGAACGAGTCCAGCGGCCTTCTTCCGGGGCTTTCTGCGGGAGCCCGGTCAGGTCGGTTCAGTTGTCCCCAGTTCGAGATTCCTGGAGCGCCGGATCGCCGATGAGGCAGACCTGGCAAACGCCAGACGGGTAGTGGAGCTGGGGCCCGGCACCGGAGGCACCACCCGGGCCTTTCTGAAGCACCTCGGTCCGGATGCACGGCTGCTCTCAATCGAGTTGAGCCCATATTTCCACGAACTGCTGGGTGAGATCTCCGACCCACGGTACATCAGCCACCTGGGAAACGCAGATGATCTTGGCGAGATTCTGGCGTCTCACCGTTTTGGTCAGCCGGATGTTGTGATTTCCGGCATCCCCTTCTCGAAAATGCCGGGCGATGTTGCGACCCGGGTAGCCCAGGCGGTGCAGGACAACCTGGCCGAGGGCGGGCGCTTCGTCGCCTACCAGTTCCGCAGCGACGTTAAACGGGTCACCACACCGGTCATGGGCCCGCCTGTGAGTCGGACACTGGAACTGCTGAACATTCCTCCGATGCGGATTTACTGCTGGTGTAAGGCGCATTCAAGCGATTGACGCTCACGCTCATTCAGACCTCAGGCTGGCTCCAGTCGGCGTCAGCCCGATGGAGTACGGTCGGGGTTTTGGCTAGACTCTGCTGGTAACACAAACGGACCGAGGCCCCATTATGAGTGACAATCCGTTAGCACAGATCCTCCAGATGGATGGCGAGGAACGCTACGATTTCTTTCTGAGCGAGGTGGCCGAGGAGCGGGAGATCTGGATTCTGGTCAACGCCGGGAGCCAGTTCCTGAAAATTGTCTCGGAAGAGGACGATGTGGCTTATCTGCCGGTCTGGCCGGGCGCCGAGTTGGCAGCCGAGTACGCGAAAGGGGCCGGCGATCTCTCACCGAAAAGTCTCTCCCTGCCAGACTTCTTCAGAAAATGGGTGCCGGGCCTGAGCAGGGACGGCCTGGAAATTGGCGTTTTCCCCGTTGCAGGCAGTGATCTGTGGATCACCGGACCGGAAGAGCTGAAGCGCGACCTGCAGGAGGTGATGTCGGCCTTCTAGTTCGTCGGGAGGCAGGGACTGGCGATGAACACCGGTTTCTGGCTTCTGCATCAAGGGGATCGCCGCAATGACATCGTCCGCCGACAATCTTCGCACCGCCTGGGCCACGTTTCTGGCCCACCTTTTCCTGGTCCTTGTGGCCTGGACCGTCTTTATCAAATACCTGTTCCCGGTTGGCTTTGCGCTGGCCGGCGGTGAGGCGTGGACCACGTATATCTACTGGGATCTCTGGCCGCTCGCCCACCTCTGGCTGGCCTGGGCATTACTGGCTCGGCCGCGGTATACCCGTATGCTGGCCATTGGCATGGCGGTGGTGGAGATTGTGATTATCGTGACTCTTTTTACCCGGTTCCTTGCGGACCCGGAGTGGTCCATCTGGCGCACCAACTGGTTCGTGAACAAGGTGTTTGTACTGGTGTCGTTTGTCCTGGTGCTGGGCACAGCCTTGGTTTGTCCGGGCGCGTTAAAGGGACATCAGAGGCAGAAGTCATCCAGTAGCAGGTAGCTCTGTGCCAACCCCTTGAATCCGCCCCACCAGGAGGTCCGTCCCAGCAAGGCCTTTACGGCTGGGTGCATGGGCATGGCGTCTGGCAAAACCCTGCGCTAATGATGGGCCAGTGCTGGATCTGGTGATCCTGTGCTCTACACTGAGAACAAAGGTATTACCCGGAGGCCTTACATGGCCATGAACAAGAAGGCCTATATTCCGCCAGAGATCACCGCGGGCGAAGCAGAGCGCCTTGAGGAGCTGTATGCACTCGGGCTTCTGGATACGGCCTCAGAATTGCGGTTTGACCGTTACACCAACCTGGTGGCAAGCCTGTTCAGGTTTCCCGTTGTCCTGATCACGCTG
Organism: Marinobacter sp.; assembly: GCA_048617055.1. Lineage (GTDB taxonomy): Bacteria > Pseudomonadota > Gammaproteobacteria > Pseudomonadales > Oleiphilaceae > Marinobacter. The sequence continues at coordinate 4,755 of JBMCIH010000141.1, forward strand.
GTGGACCGGGACCGGCAGTGGTTCAAGTCCAGGCTGGGCTGGAACCGGACCGAATGCCCCCGTGATATTTCTTTCTGCGGCCATGCCATAAATCAGAACTCAACGCTGGTGATCCCCGATGCCCTGAAAGATCCCCGCTTTGCCGGTAACCCGCTGGTCACCGGCGACCCATACATCCGCTTTTATGCCGGCGCGGTTGTGCGTGGCCCTGGCGGGCATGCTCTTGGCACACTCTGCGTACTGGATCACCAGCCCCGGCACTTTGGTGATGAGGACTGCGCCAACCTTCGTCAGTTTGCTGACCTGGTGGAAAATGAAATTGCCCATATTGCCGACCTGCAGGCCTTGAGACGCTCCGTGGAACGCACGGCTTTCTTTGATCCCCTGACCCATCTGCCCAATCGCCGGCTGCTGATGGATCGCCTGGGTCAGTTACTCAAGCTGGCGGCGCTGGAGTCCCTGCAGGTAGCCGTGCTGCTGTTCAACATAAAGAACCTGCGCCTGATCAACCAGAGCCTGGGATCCCGGGGAGGCGATGAACTGCTGCGCCAACTGGCGGAACGACTACAGGAGAACTGCCCCACGGGCGGGTCGGTCGCGCGCCTGCAAGCCGACGAGTTTGTTATGGTGTTTCCGGTACACGGTGAAAGTCGGCGTAATGAGGCGACCCGAGCGATCCAGTCGGCGCTCGAACGGCCCTTTCGCTGCCAGGGCCGGGAGCATTACCTGGGCGTGCGGATCGGAGCAAGCCTTTTCCCCGAGCAGGGTAACACCCCGGAGGCGCTGATTGAGCAGGCCTCGGCGGCGATTCGGGTAGCTTCCGGGGACTTGTCCGATTCGGTGCATTATTTCAATGCTGCCCATTCGGAAGCGCTGTCCGAGCTTGTCAGGATCGAGTCCTGCCTGAAAGGGGCCCTGGCGAGAGACGAATTCTACCTGCTTTACCAGCCGATTTTTTCCCTGAACACGGGCAGGATGACCGGGGTTGAAGCGCTGCTGCGTTGGCGTTGCTCCGAGCTTGGCCAGATATCTCCGGACCGGTTTATTCCGCTGGCAGAGCAGAACGGTCTGATTCTGCCGATCGGGCGGTGGGTCCGGGATGAGGTCTGCAGGCAGCTGCAGCTCTGGTGCTCGGAACCCGGCTGGGATATTACCGTGGCGGTGAATGTTTCTCCGGTCGAGCTTTTACAGCCGACCTTCTCGGAGGATCTGCTCGCTCAGCTGGCTTCAGCTCAGGTTCCGGAGAAGCTGATGCGCATTGAAATCACCGAGCATTCGCTGGTGGAAGACAATGAAGTCGCGGACCACAATCTGGTACGGCTGCAGGCACGCCAGGTCGAGATCAACATCGACGACTTTGGAACCGG
>JBMCIH010000142.1:0-6116 GCA_048617055.1 Marinobacter sp.
TGGAAAAGGCCATTGACGAGGTCCGCGGCGGCGAGGCGGTGAACGATGCCGGAGCCGAGGAAAACCGCCAGGCGCTGTCCAAGTACACCATCGACCTGACCGAGCGGGCCGAAGCCGGCAAGCTGGACCCGGTAATCGGCCGTGACGACGAAATCCGTCGCACTATCCAGGTCCTGCAGCGCCGCCGCAAGAACAACCCGGTTCTGATCGGTGAGCCGGGAGTGGGCAAGACCGCCATCGTCGAGGGTCTGGCCCAGCGCATCGTCAATGGCGAAGTGCCGGATGGCCTGAAAGACAAGAAGGTACTGTCTCTGGACATGGGCGCCCTTATTGCCGGCGCCAAGTTCCGGGGCGAGTTCGAGGAGCGGCTGAAAGCCGTGCTCAACGAGCTTTCCAAGCAGGAAGGGCAGATTATCCTGTTCATCGACGAGATTCACACCATGGTGGGGGCCGGCAAGGCGGAAGGTTCCATGGATGCCGGCAACATGCTCAAGCCGGCTCTGGCACGGGGAGAACTGCACTGCGTGGGTGCCACCACCCTGGACGAGTATCGGGAAAACATTGAGAAAGACGCCGCTCTGGAGCGTCGCTTTCAGAAGGTGCTGGTGAGCGAGCCCTCCGAGGAGGACACCATTGCCATCCTGCGGGGACTCAAGGAGCGTTACGAAGTGCACCATGGCGTGGAGGTGACCGACGGCGCCATTATTGCTGCGGCGAAGCTGTCACACCGGTATATTACCGACCGCCAGTTGCCTGACAAGGCCATCGACCTGGTGGACGAGGCCGCCAGCCAGATCCGCATGGAGATGGACTCCAAGCCGGAGGCCCTGGACCGCCTCGAGCGCCGCCTGATCCAGCTCAAGATCGAGCGGGAAGCCCTCAAGAAGGAGAGCGACGCCGCCTCCAAGAAACGGCTGCAGGAGCTGTCTGACGTCATTGCCGGTGTCGAGCGGGAATACGCCGACCTGGAAGAGGTCTGGAACTCCGAGAAGGCCGCGCTTCACGGCTCCCAGAAGATCAAGAGCCAGCTGGAGCAGGCCCGCATCGACCTGGAGAATGCCCGCCGGGCCGGTGACCTGGGCAAGATGTCCGAACTGCAGTACGGCACCATTCCGGAGCTTGAGCGGCAGCTGGATATGGCCAGTCAGGCGGAAATGATGGAGATGAAGCTGCTGCGCAACCGGGTGACCGATGAGGAAATCGCCGAGGTGGTGTCCAAATGGACCGGCATTCCGGTCTCGAAGATGCTCGAAGGCGAGCGGGACAAACTGATGCGCATGGAAGAGGCCCTGCACCAGCGGGTGATCGGCCAGGACGAGGCGGTGGAAGCCGTGGCCAATGCGGTGCGCCGCTCCCGCGCCGGCCTGGCGGACCCGAACCGCCCCAACGGTTCCTTCCTGTTCCTGGGGCCGACCGGTGTGGGCAAGACCGAGTTGTGCAAGTCACTGGCGTCGTTTCTGTTCGACACCGAAGAGGCCATGGTGCGTATCGACATGTCCGAATTCATGGAGAAGCACTCGGTGGCACGGCTGATCGGTGCGCCTCCGGGCTACGTCGGCTACGAGGAAGGCGGCTACCTGACCGAGGCGGTGCGCCGCCGGCCCTATTCGGTGTTGCTGCTGGATGAGGTGGAGAAGGCCCACCCGGATGTGTTCAACATCCTGCTGCAGGTACTGGAGGACGGGCGCCTGACCGATGGCCAGGGCCGTACCGTGGACTTCCGCAACACGGTAATCGTCATGACCTCCAACCTGGGGTCCGACATCATCCAGCAGAAGGCCGGCGAGGAGAACTACGAGGCCATGAAGAACGCGGTCATGGAAGTGGTGGGCACCCACTTCCGCCCCGAGTTCATCAACCGCGTGGACGAAGTGGTGGTCTTCCACCCACTGGCGGAAAGCCAGATTCGTGGTATCGCCAGTATCCAGATCCAGTCGCTGGGCAAACGCCTGAAGGACCAGGACATGAAGCTCGAGCTGGACGATGCCTCGCTGGACCTGTTGGCGGACGTTGGCTACGACCCGGTCTATGGCGCCCGGCCACTGAAACGGGCCATCCAGCGGATGATCGAGAACCCGTTGTCGCAAAAGCTGCTGCAGGGCGAGTTCGTGCCGGGGGACATTATCCGCGTGTCCGTGCGGGACGATCAGCTGGTGTTCAGCAAGGCCTGAGGCGGAGCTTCTGTCGGCCGGAAACAGAAACGGGAACCGTCGGGTTCCCGTTCAGACTGATGACGAACCCCGGTTTTTCCGGGGTTCATCACGTTTGGGCGATTCAGGTTCAGTTGTGCGGTACCGAGGCTGGCAGCTTCAGGGCTTCTCCTCTTCGCCGCAGCTTTCCTCAGCAATGGCCTCAAACTCCGCTTTCTTTTCCTGAATCTCTTCCTGGCTCAGATAGCGTTGCTCGCCATCCTCCCCGGCTACACGGATGCGGGCATTGCTGTTGATCACATCCAGGTTTGCCCGCGCCGTGTCGCACCGAGCCTTGCGCTGCTTGCGCCGAGCCTCCTCCACCTTGGACTCGCTCTCACTTTTTTCCCGCTCGGCCTCGCGCTCGTCCAGGGCCTCCACCTGTTCCTGGGGCGACTTCCGGGGCTGGCTGTTGCCGGACTTGCCGGTTTTTACACTGACGCGCTCCGCGGAGTGGCCGGTTGGCTCACGGTCACCGAAGTGTACGTTGCCATCTTCGTCCGTCCAGCGATAGACCGAGGCGGCCGAAGCCAGGGCCGGCATCATCAGAGCCATCAGGGCCACAAGAAACAGGCGTTGCATCATAACCGCAAATCCTTCGAAGAATAACGACGGGACCGGTCACATACCCTGACCGGCAATAATGTGTTCATCAATGTGAATGATGCCATGGCCCGCAAAACTTTTCCCGCGTAGCGGCCGAATCTGTGAACCAGCAGGCAGGAGCCCCGGGCACCGGCAGAGGCTTGTGGCTGTTGGCGACCGTCAAAATCCGTGCTTTTTGTCGGTTTGACCCGGTGCCGGGCCCGTTTCTATTGACAGATTCTTTCCCGCTGTCAAAATTACGGATTGCCTGAAAGCAGGGGTCAATACGGCAGGCAATCCCGAGCAGTAACCCCCGTTGAAATACCACACTGTACTTCCTGTGCCCCGGGTACAGGCGGTTGCTTTTTCTATCAGCAAAGCGTTCAGCATAAGGCAACCCGTTGACTGGCCCTGTTCCGGAACCCTCAGGAACCGGGCTGTCCAGGAGACAACCTCTGTCAGATATGGTGTGGCGGAACGCCCTTGCCGGCCTTCACAAGAGGCCAAGGCACCGGGCATCCAGGCAATTCGGGAGGAATCCCGTAACATTCACTCGTTTATAGAGGGTAAATCACGTGGAGTTATTGTCTGGTGCCGATATGCTCATCCGCTCCTTGCAGGATGAGGGTATAGAGTACATCTATGGCTATCCTGGTGGCGCAGCGCTTCATATCTATGATGCGCTGTTCAGACAGGACAAAGTCAAGCACATCCTGGTGCGTCACGAGCAGGCCGCGGTCCATATGGCAGACGGCTACGCTCGCGCGTCTGGAAAACCAGGTACCGTACTGGTGACCTCGGGTCCTGGAGCCACCAACACCGTTACCGGCATTGCCACCGCGTTCATGGATTCCATCCCCATGGTGGTACTGTGCGGCCAGGTGGCGTCGACCCTGATTGGTGAAGACGCTTTCCAGGAAACCGACATGATCGGCGTCTCCCGCCCGATCGTAAAGCACAACCTTTCCGTGCGCCATCCGGCGGAAATCCCCGAGATCATCCGCAAGGCGTATTACATTGCCTCGACGGGGCGCCCCGGCCCGGTGGTGGTGGACATTCCCAAGGACATGACCACCCCCAACGAGCGCTTTGAGTATGCCTACCCGAAAAAGATCAAGCTGCGCTCCTACAATCCTGCAGTCCGCGGCCACACCGGCCAGATCCGCAAGGCGGTGGACATGCTGCTGGCGGCCAAACGCCCCATTATCTATGCCGGCGGCGGTGTTGTTCTCGGCAAGGCCACCGAACAGCTGACCGAGCTGACCAGGATGCTGGGCTATCCCATCACCAATACTTTGATGGGGATTGGCTGTTACCCTGCCTCGGACAAACAGCACCTGGGCTGGCTGGGCATGCACGGCACCTATGAGTCCAACATGGCCATGCACCACTCGGACCTGATTCTCGCCGTCGGCGCACGGTTCGACGACCGGGTCACCAACGCCACCGAGAAGTTCTGCCCGGGCGCCCGCATCATTCACATCGATATCGACCCGGCATCCATTTCCAAGACGGTTGAGGCCGATGTGCCCATTGTCGGGCCGGTGGATGCGGTGCTGGGAGAAATGATCACGCTGGTCAAAGAGGCGAAACAGCAGCCCGATGCCGACGCCCTCAAGGCCTGGTGGAAACAGATCGATGACTGGCGGGCCTTCCATGGCATGCGTTACGAGACCAGCGACGATGTCATCAAACCCCAGGAAGTGATCGAGATGCTGCACCGGCTGACCAATGGCGAAGCCTTTGTCACCACCGATGTCGGCCAGCACCAGATGTTCGCAGCCCAGTACTACAAGTTCGACCGGCCCAACCGCTGGATCAACTCCGGCGGCCTGGGCACCATGGGCTTCGGCCTGCCGGCAGCCATGGGCGTGAAGCTCAACTACCCGGACGACGAAGTGCTGTGTATTACCGGTGAGGGCAGTATCCAGATGAACATCCAGGAACTGTCCACCTGCAGCCAGTACGACCTGCCGGTCAAGATCATCAACCTGAACAACCAGGCCCTCGGCATGGTCAAGCAGTGGCAGGACATGAACTACGAGTCCCGTCACTCCCAGTCATACATGGAGTCCCTGCCGGACTTCATCAAGCTGGCGGAAGCCTACGGCCATGTGGGTATTCGCATTGACCGCAAGGAAGACCTCGAGCCCAAGCTGAAAGAAGCCCTGGCCATGAAGGACAAGCTGGTGTTCCTGGACATCTATGTGGACCGGTTCGAGCACGTATACCCCATGCAGGTGGCCCGTGGTGCCATGAAAGACATGTGGCTCAGCAAGACGGAGAGGGTGTGATCATGCGTCGAATCATTTCTGTACTGCTGGAAAACGAGCCGGGTGCACTGTCGCGGGTAGTGGGGCTGTTCTCCCAGCGCAACTACAACATTGAAACCCTGACAGTCGCGCCCACCGAGGACGAAACCCTCTCACGGCTGACGGTCACCACCACCGGTTCCGACAAGGTTATCGAGCAGATCACCAAGCAGCTCAACAAGCTGATCGAGGTGGTCAAGCTGGTGGATCTGACCGAAGGCGCCCACATCGAGCGGGAGCTGATGCTGGTGAAGCTCAAGGCCACCGGTGCGCAACGGGCCGAGATCAAGCGCACGGTCGACATATTCCGTGGCCAGATCGTGGACGTAACCAGCACGGTATACACCGTTCAGCTGGCGGGCAACAGCGACAAGCTGGACGCCTTTATCCAGGCGGTCGGTACTTCCGGCGTGCTGGAAGTGGTGCGTTCCGGTGTGTCCGGTATTGCCCGCGGCGAAAAGGTACTCAGTCTCTGACCTTCAGGTCATCCGGATTTTTTACACAGGTCCCGTCCGCGGGGCACAACAAGACAGAGGTTAATATGCAGGTTTATTACGATAAGGATTGCGATCTTTCCATCATCCAGGGCAAGAAGGTGGCCATTCTCGGTTTTGGCTCCCAGGGCCACGCCCACGCGTGCAACCTGAACGAGTCCGGCGTTGACGTCACCGTGGGCCTGCGCCCCGGCTCATCCTCCATTGCCAAGGCGGAAGCCTATGGCCTGAAGACCGCCGACGTGCCCTCGGCCGTTGCTGCCGCTGACGTGGTTATGGTGCTGACGCCGGACGAGTATCAGGCCGAGCTCTACCAGTCCCAGATCGAGCCGAACCTGAAGCAAGGCGCAACCCTGGCCTTTGCCCACGGTTTTGCCATCCACTACAACCAGATCGTACCCCGCAAGGACCTGGATGTGATCATGGTAGCCCCCAAGGCGCCGGGCCACACCGTACGCACCGAGTTCGAGCGCGGCGGCGGTATCCCTGCCCTGATCGCCATCTTCCAGGACGCCTCCGGCAACGCCAAGAACCTC
>JBMCIH010000143.1:0-6074 GCA_048617055.1 Marinobacter sp.
TTTCTCCTCGGCCGTGTTCCTGTCGGCGGTAGGCCTGCTCTACGGTACCATCGGCACATTGAACATGGCGGATATTGCCCAGAAAGTCGCTACCCTGGAGGACCCCGGGATGATCACGGTCATCTCGATGATGTTCATGGTCTCCTTTGGCATCAAGGCAGCCGCCTTCCCCCTGTTCTTCTGGTTACCGGCCTCCTACCACACGCCACAGGTGGCGGTATCCGCCCTGTTCGCGGGCCTGCTGACCAAGGTAGGGGTTTACGCCCTGTTCCGGGTATTCACCCTGATCTTCACCCAGGACGTCGGCTATACTCATACCATACTGTTATGGGGCGCGGCGCTGACCATGCTTACCGGCGTGCTGGGGGCCGCGGCCCAGTTCGAATTCCGCCGCATACTGTCGTTTCACATTGTCAGCCAGATCGGCTACATGATTCTGGGGCTGGCGCTGTACACTCCCCTGGCCATCATCGGCGGTGTGTTCTACATCATGCACCACATCATCGTGAAGACGAACCTGTTCCTGGTCAGTGGCCTGGTCTACCGCATGCTCGGCAGTTACGAACTCAAGGACCTGGGCGGCGTGTACCGCCACCGGCCCATACTGGCTGCGCTGTTCCTGATACCGGCCCTGTCGCTGGCGGGCATTCCGCCGCTGTCGGGCTTTTTTGGCAAGTTTATCCTGATCCGGGCGGGTCTGGAGACCGGCGCCTGGGTGGTATCCGGTATCGCGTTGCTGGTGGGCCTGCTGACCCTCTATTCCATGATCAAGATCTGGGCCGAAGTGTTCTGGAAAAAAGTGCCGGCACATGTTGGCGACACGGCAAAGCTGGAAGGCCGGAAGCCTGTCGCCAAACACACCTGGGCTTACTACACACCGATTGTCGGGCTGGCGGCATGCACCGTGATGATCGGCTTGTGGGGTCAGCCCATCTATGAACTGGCCGCGCTGGCGGCCGATCAGCTGATGAACCCGGAAGGCTACATTGACGCCGTGCTGGGAGACCCGGTATCCGGAGGGGGAGGCCCGCCATGATCGGTTTCTTCTGTAATGTAATGCTGGCGCTGGCCTGGATTGCCCTGAGCGGGTCGTTAACGGCGATGAACTTCCTGGTGGGCTTTGTGTTTGGCTACCTGGCACTCATGGTTCTGCAGAACCATGTGGCCGTGCTGGACGGCTATGCCAAACGCATCGCCCGGGTGGTGGGCTTTGTGTTCTACTTTCTGGGCCAGTTGTTCAAAGCGAATTTCCGGGTCGCCTATGACGTGGCGACACCGGTCTGGTACATGAAACCGGGCGTTATCGGCATGCCGTTGCAGGCCCGTACCGATACCGAGATCACGTTTCTGTCCAGCCTGATCTCCCTCACGCCGGGCACCCTTAGCCTGGACGTGTCAGACGATCGCAAGGTGCTGTATATCCACGCGATGTTTCTGCAGGACGAGGACGAGCTCCGCAAGGAGCTGAGGGAACTGGAAGACCGCCTGCTAAAGATCATGCGTTAAGGAGACCCCCGTTGCTGAGCCTTGCCATCAACATTGTTTACATTATGCTCTCGCTGGCCCTGCTGATGGCGTTTATCCGCCTCACCCGGGGCCCGTCCCTGCCGGACCGGGTGGTGTCCCTTGAGCTGATCGCTTCCATTGTGGTGGGTTATGTTGGAGTGCATGCCATCCACACAGGCGTGTCCAGCCTGCTGGATGTGGCTATCGTGATCGCGCTGACGTCGTTCCTGGCGGCTGTCGGCTTCGCCCGCTTCCTGGAACGCGGAGGACCGAGGTAATGATCGAGTGGCTTGTTGCCATACTGTTGCTGGCCGGGGCCAGCTTCATGTTGCTGGCAGCGGTGGGCATTGTCCGCCTGCCCGACCTGCCCACCCGCATGCACGCTTCCACCAAGGCCGGCGCCATGGGCGCGATGCTGATCATGGCCGGTGTCGCCGTCCATTTCATGCACGTACCGGAAGTGATCACCCGCTCCATCGCCATTGTCATATTCATCCTGCTGACCGCGCCCATTGCCGCCCACGTTATTGGCCGTGCCGGATACTTCCTTGGCACCCCCCTGTGGGACGGAACCGTCAAGGACGAACTCCGCGACAGCTACGACCAGGAAACCCACGCCCTGCGCAGTGGTCTTGAAGGCAGCCCCGAGAGCATGATCCCCCCGGATCGCGGCCCCTCTCACCGCGACCAGGATTCTCTTTGAAAAGCGGATACTGAAAGGCGATCTCTCGGCACCGCCTGGCCGGAGGTAAAGCGCTGACCGGTCTACCTGCCATTGTCCGCCGTTAACCGATCACGGCCGTGGGGTCCGTTCCAGTTCAGCTCCGGCCCCACCGGAACGATGCCCGTCGGGTTGACGGTGCGCTGGCTCACGTAATAGTGGCGTTTGATCTGACTGATATCCACGGTCCCGGCAACACCGGGCACCTGGTAGAGGTCTTTCAGGTAACCGGACAGCGCCGGGAAGTCTTCGATACGCTGGCGGTTGCACTTGAAATGGCTGAAGTACACAGCGTCAAAACGCACCAGGGTCGTATACAGCCGCCAGTCCGCCTCGGTCAGTTGGCTGCCGGCCAGGTAGCGCTGACCGGCCAGCCGCTGCTCCAGCCAGTCAAGGGACTCGAACAGTTCTGTGTAGGCCTGCTCGTACTTGTCCTGGGCGGTGGCGAAGCCGGCCTTGTAAACACCATTGTTAACCGTGTGATAGACCCGATCGTTAACCCTGTCGACCTCCTCCCGCAAGTGTTCCGGATAGAAGTCCAGGTCCCGGCGCACGCCCTCCAGCCCGTCGAAGGCGCAGTTGAACATGCGGATGATCTCGGCGGACTCGTTACTGACAATGGTTTCCCGCTTCTTGTCCCAGAGCGTCGGCACCGTGACCCGGCCGGTATAGTCCGGTGCTGCACGCGTATAGACCTCATGGAGGTAGCGCGCGCCGTTGATGGCATCCCGGTGCTGGTCACTGTCGGGCCGGAACTCCCAGCCGTTCTCCAGCATATCGGGGTGCACCACGGAGACGGATATGTGGTTCTCCAGGCCCTTGAGTTTGCGGAATATCAGGGTGCGATGGGCCCAGGGGCAGGCCATGGAGACGTAGAGGTGATAACGGCCGGACTCGGCGGGAAAGCCCCCTTCACCATGGGGCCCCGGGGAACCATCGGCGGTCACCCAGTTACGGAAGCGGGCGGCCTCCCGCTCGAATTTGCCGCCGGTACTGTCGGTATCGTACCACTGGTCGTGCCACTGGCCATCGATGAGTAATCCCATGTTCGTCCCCCTTGCAGTTTTGGCCACGGAGTCCCCGGCCCTTCGACAGGCGGGCCCTCCATTCGTTCCGATCACCCTGAGCCTGTCGAAGGGTGCTTGTCGAAGGGTCCTTCAATCGCTCCGATCGCCCTGAGCCTGTCGAAGGGAGCCTGTCGAAGGGAGCCTGTCGAAGGGAGCCTGTCGAAGGGCCGTGGCAAAAAGTCGTTAACCATGGCAGACAGCTTAGCCACCCTCCTGCTACGCTCCAAGCAAGCAATTCTGGCCATCACCTTCAGATAATTCGACCATGCACACAGCCATTACCATAGACGCCCTGAAAGTCCTTGATGCCATTGACCGAAAGGGCAGTTTTGCCGGTGCGGCGAACGAGCTGTTCCGGGTGCCTTCCGCCATCAGTTACACGGTGCAGAAGCTCGAGGAAGACCTGGAGGTCGAGATTTTTGATCGTAGCGGGCACCGGGCGACCCTGACACCGGCGGGGCGCTACCTGCTGAAGGAAGGGCGTGCCCTGCTGGAGGCCACCGAAGCGCTGGCCCACACCACGCGGCAGGTGGCCCAGGGCTGGGAAACACGGCTGAGGATCGGCTTCAATTCACTGCTGCCGGCGGAGGCCATGTTCCCGGCCCTGCGGGAGTTTTACTCCCTGGGCCTGCCGGTAGAGGTACAGCTGGTGGAAGAGGTGTTCGCCGGCACCTGGGATGCGCTGCAGAGTCGCCGGATTGACCTGGCGATCGGCGCCGACCAGGTCAGCCGCCCGGCCGGGGCCTTTACCGTCCGCAGCCTGGGCCGGGTGCCCTTCGTGTTCGCGGTGGCCAGTGACCATCCCCTGGCCGGCGCCGGCCACCGGCTCACGGAACAGGAGATCGCCCGCTACCCGGCCGCGGTAGCCGCCGACAGCTCCCGCAGCCTGCCGCCCGGCACCGCCGGCATTTTCCGCCGCCAGCAGACGCTGACCGTGTCCAACGTGGATCAGAAGATCGCCCTGCAGGAAGCCGGGCTCGGCGTCGGCTGGTTGCCGCAGCGCCGCATCCGCCGGCAGCTGGAGGAAGGCACGCTGGTAGCCTGTGAGGTGGACATGCCCCGCGACCCAATCCTGGTGCACATCGCACGCCGCGACGAGGAACAGGGCAAGGCGCTGGAATGGTTCTGGCAGCGGCTCAGCCAGCCCGGCATCTACCAGGACTGGCTGGACCCGGATCCCGACGCCTGAGGGCGCCAGGGTTCCGGGAAAGGGTCAGTCGAAGGCCCAGCGCAGGAACTCCCTTTTTTCTTCTCCGCTGGCCCGCTGCCAGAGCGTTTTCATGGCTTCGAGTCTGTCGACACCGGAATCCGCGTCACCCGGGCCGCCATCGGTTCCGGTGACCGGTACGCCGCTGTCCTGCCCGTTGCCGGCGGCCGCCGGCCGGTCGTTATCGTCGCCAGAGCGCTGATCCGTGTCGGCCACCGGTTGCGATGACTGCCCTTGGTATGGCTCGGAACGGGCCACGGTGCTGCCGTTATCGGCCACCACGGCAACGCTGAAATCACGGGCGAGCTGCCGGGCCTCACGGCGATTGCTCACTTCGGGGGTGTCGAACCGGTATTCCTCGCCGGGCCCGGCATCGATAACCACCTGCTGAGGTCCGGTTTCCACCACGTCAACGGCCGACTCACCGTCACGGACAACACCCGGTTTAGCCCAGATGGTCTTGTGGGTGAACACCACCATATTCCTGCCCGGCCGCAGTTCGTAGTCAATGGCCAGGTCTTCCATCAGGAAATTGCCCACCTCACGACCATTAACCTCCCGGACCTTAATGGTCGACGGCGCCTTCAGTACCGCCACCTCGGCCGGGGACTCGCCTTCCCAGGTCTTGACCCGGGACAGGCCGGTGCTGCTACAGCCGGCGATCACCAGAATCGCCAGCACTGCTGTCAGCTGTTTCAGTCCGACAGGTGAAACCTTCTTCAACCTCGCATACATTCGGTCATCTCCATGGTGAGCATCGATTGAACAGGGGCGCGGGCGCCTTCCCGACACCTTTTTCAGCAATGGGGCATTCTGACCAGACACCCCGGCTTCCGCAAGTCCGTGATCCGAAAGCATCCCACCAACGAAATGTAAAAAAATGTTGAATTTGGCCGAAATTGGTTTAGCTTAATGAAATGCACTTTCAGAAAGTGGATTGCCCTGGTTGTCAATGAACCCCGTCACGAAACCGGGGAAATCTGCTCCGCAGGCAATCGGTAAGTTTTCAGGGGGCTTCACTGGCTACCCCAGCAGTCACTTGAAGGAGGCTACGATGAATACCAATATCCGTGCGGGCGAAGCAGGTCCGACACCGTTTCGCAGCAGCCGTTTCTTCTGTGTGGGCGGCAAATGGTACTTCACGACCCGGGAAGGGTTCGACAGTGGCCCCTTTGCCACCCGGGAACGCGCGGAGATCGGGCTGAGACGGTTCCTTCACGTGATCAACATGCTTCCCCAAGAGACCCGTGAAATGCGGCTTCACTGAGTCGTCGCCCGCCGGGCGCCGGCCTCCCTTCCTATGGAAGCCTGAAATGGTCATAGCCGGTGCATGAGGACACATCCTCAAGGGTACCGTCCGGATGCTCCAGCTGTAACCCGGCGCCGGCGCGGATCTCTCCGATAACCTGCAGCTGTTCTGCCAGCTTACCGGGCAGCCCGCTCAGTGCGGAACCCGGCAGGGTCACACAAAGCTCGTAATCATCGCCGCCGCACAGGGCCTGCTCAAGGCTGGCCTCGGACGCACCAAAGCCTCGGGGAATCCGCGCCGCGGACAGCCGGGCCGCCACGCCCG
>JBMCIH010000144.1:0-6072 GCA_048617055.1 Marinobacter sp.
CGCTATCGCGACGAGCCCTTCGTCGATGTGATGCCCTTTGGCAGCCACCCGGAAACCCGCAGTGTCCGGGGCGAGAACAGTTGCCGCCTGGCTCTGCACCGTCAGGAGGACAGCCCGGTGGTGATTGTGACCTCCGTGATCGATAACCTGGTCAAGGGGGCGGCGGGTCAGGCGGTACAGAATATGAACATCATGTTCGGCATGGATGAACGGGCCGGCCTGCGGGCACCGGCACTGCTTCCGTAACCGGGCTGGCTTCGTGGCCGGATCACGCAATTCCCAGGAAGAGTTTGTCATCGTACCCCGGCGGCAGCGGCCCCGGCCCTATCGCATCGTTGCCGTGCTGTTGCTGTGTCTGCTCTCGGGGCTGGTGGGCTATGGTGTGGGCTGGTCCCAGGGCGGGCAGCGGATCACCGACGTGGCCCAGAGCAGGCCACCCCTGGCCCGGGAGCTGGCCGAGGTCTCGGGCAAGTACGACGAGGTCCGTCGGAAAATGGTGCAGCTGGAACGGGGCAGGGCCATCGACGAGCAGGCCCTCAAAACCGCCCGCAATACCATTGCCGAACAGGCGGATGCCATTGCGGCGCTGGAGGCGGACCTCACGTTCTATCGCAATATCATGGCGCCGTCCGAGGCCAGCAAAGGGCTTCAGGTTGACCAACTCACCCTCCGCGATGTCCGCGGTGAAGGTCATTACGGCTTCAAGCTGGTGTTGACCCAGGTAGGTGACAATAAAAGCTACATTTCCGGCGTGGTGGCAGTGAATATCATAGGAGAGCGGGACGGCGAACAGGAAGTCATTCCCCTGAGGGATCTGTCTGATGATGTGGACGACCTGGGGGTACGGTTTCGCTTCCGGTATTTCCAGGATGTGAAAGGCGTACTGGTCCTGCCGGACGATTTTGAACCTTACGAAGTCCAGGTGGTTGCCAAGGCCGAAGGCAACAAGGCCTCACAGGCTGAGCGAACCTTTGAGTGGCGGCAACTCACGAGGAAATGATCATGTTGGGCAAGAAAAAACAGAAAGCCAGGCGTCCCAGGGGGCATTTCGACACCCTGATCTCTGGCAAGACCCGTGTAGAGGGAAGCATCCATTTTGCCGGTGGCCTCCATGTGGATGGCCGCGTGCAGGGCAGTATCATTGCCGACGAGCAGGCGGAAGGCGCGCTGATACGGCTGTCGGAATGTGGCGAGGTTGAAGGCGATATCATCGCCCCCAATATCATTATCAACGGCACGGTAAGGGGTGATGTGTTTGCGCTGGAACACCTGGAGCTGGCTTCAAAGGCCGCAATAACCGGCAATGTCTATTACAACCTGGTGGAGATGGCTGCCGGTGCTTCGGTCAATGGCAGTATGGTCCACAGCAAGGACCCTAGCACCGTGCCGCATCCCAAACGGTTGGGCGCACCGGAGACAGAGGAACCCGACAGGCCGGTTGACACTGACCTGCCCGGTGACAGCCCGGGAGAGCCGGGTGCCATCTCCATGGGGGAGACCAAGTCAGCCGGCGGAGGCAGCAAGGAATAGTTGATCAATTTAGTCGGGAATACCATAATGGCACCACCACGTGATGTCGGGAGGCAGAATTGAGCGTCGTTCAGCAACAGATTGCCGTACCCCTGTTTTTCAGTGACAGTGCGGTCGCCAAGGTAAAAGAGCTGGTGGAGGAAGAGGGCAATCCGGACCTCAGGCTGCGGGTATTCGTGACCGGCGGTGGCTGTTCGGGCTTTCAGTACGGCTTCTCGTTTGATGAAAGCCAGCAGGAAGACGACACCGCCATTGAACGGGACGGCGTGACCCTGCTGGTCGATCCCATGAGTTATCAGTATCTGGTCGGAGCCACCGTTGATTACCAGGAAGGCCTGCAGGGGTCCCAGTTTGTGGTGCAGAACCCCAATGCCACGTCCACCTGCGGCTGTGGTTCCTCATTCTCGATCTAGCGCTCAGGTGTTTTGAGTTATGCCGGGTAAATGCCCCCCAGAATTCTGGGGCCGCTGGCGCCGGTGACCGCCGGCACGTTTCCCGCCAGGCCTTCCAGCGTCTGTCTGGCCAGCCAGGCAAAGGCCGTCGCCTCAACCCATTGCGGGTCGATACCCAGTACCGCCGTGGTGCCAACCGTCACATCCTGTGACTCCAGCAGAACACTCAGCCGCTCCATCAGGGCGCCGTTTCTGGCGCCACCGCCGCAGACATAGACACCCAGCGGCCGGCGTTCCGGTAGCTGGCGTGCGATGGTCACCGCGGTCAGGTCCAGCAGGGTGCGCTGTACGTCTGCGGGGTCCAGTGTCGGGTTGCCGGCCAGGTGCCTGTCCAGCCAGCCTGCATTGAACAGCTCCTTGCCGGTACTCTTGGGTGCGGGCCTGGTGAAATAGGGCTCCCGCAGCAGCTGCTCCAGCAGCTCCGGCAGCAGTTTTCCCGTCATGGCCCAACGCCCGTCACGGTCAAAGGGCTGGCCCCGGTGCCTCCGGGTCCAGCTGTCCATCAGCCCGTTGCCGGGGCCGGTATCGAAACCGCTGTCAGCCGACTGGCCGCCCGCGGGCAACCAGGTAACGTTGGCAATGCCACCAATATTGACCACTGCCCGGTCCTCACTGGCCGAGGCAAAGGCCCAGTGGTGGAAGGCCGGGACCAGCGGGGCGCCCTGGCCACCGGCTGCCATATCCCGGCGCCGGAAATCCGCAACGGTGGTGATGCCGGTCCGTTCGGCGATAAGGTTGGGGTCACCAACCTGAAGCGTGAAAGGATGTTCTCCCTCCGGCTGATGGCGGATGGTTTGGCCATGGCTGCCGATGGCGGCCACCGGCCCCGGCTCACGGGCTACACTTAAGAGGTTGAGAGCGGCGCGGGCAAAGCATTCGCCCAGGGCCCGGTCACAGTGGCCAAGCTTGTCGGGAGTGCCCCGGTTCTGGCTCAGATCTGCGAGGGTATCAAGAACGGAGGCGGGAATGGCCTCGGTGTGGGTGGCAATCAGTGTGGCCCTGCCGGTCCCGGCCAGGTCCACCAGCGCGGCATCAATGCCGTCCATGCTGGTGCCTGACATCAGACCGATGTACAGGGCCACCGGTTATTGCTCCTGGTCAGACACCGCGTCTTTCGCCAGGGCGATCTGACGAAAGCCTTCTCCCAGGGTGTTCAGCTGTGCAATCTGCTGTTGTGTCGCTGACTTGAAACGGGCCATCTCGGACTCAGGAATCGGGTTGGCTTCCGGCAGGTCCACGGTACGTGAGTTCTTCGCGATGCCATTGATCCGGAACTCATAATGAAGGTGGGGGCCGGTTACCTTGCCGGAGGCGCCCAGGTGGCCAATGGTCTGGCCCTGCTTGACCCGCTTGCCGTTCTTGATGCCCTTGCCCAGCTTGCTCAGGTGCGCGTACAGGGTGGTGATGTTGTCGCCATGGGACAGGATCACCGTTCGGCCATAACCTCCCTTCCAGCCGGCGAACGAGACCCGGCCATCGCCGGCTGCCTTGATGGGAGTGCCCACCGGAGCGGCGTAATCCGTGCCCTCATGGGGACGCACCACGTCCAGTACCGGGTGACGCCGCTGGGGGTTGAACGGTGAGGAAACCCGCGCGTTGATGGGGGTGCGCAGAAACGCCTTGCGCATGTTTTTGCCGTCCGGAGTGAAGTAGTCGCTGTCGCCGTTGGTGTCAGTATAATGCAGGGCAATCACTTCCCGGCCACGGTTGACGAAGCGGGCGGCCAGGATCTTGCCGTTGCCGATCTTTTCATCGTCCAGATAGTGCTCCTCGTAGACCACCTCAAAGCTGTCGCCCTTGCGGACGTCGTAGACGAAATCGATGTTCCAGCCAAAAATACCGGCCAGCTCCATGGTCACGCGATCATCCAGCCCCGCCTCCCTGCCGGCCAGATAAAGCGAGCCCTGAATTTCGCCGGAGGCAAACGCCACTCGCGGCTCGGGCTCCCGGGTCACGATATCGCCCACATAGCCTTCGCCGGTGCGTTTGATCTGCAGGGATTCAAGGCGGTTACGGTCCAGGCGGATCTGAGCCAGTTCGCCTTCCTCGTCGGTACCAAACGCCAGCGTTTCGCCGATATAGAGATGCTGGAGTTTCTCGGCCTCGCCTTCGCCATGGATAACGGACAACATCAGCCGGTCATTGAAGCCGGCCTTCCTGAACAGCGAGGAGAGGGTGTCGCCCTGCCGGATGGTCAGTTCCGTCCATTCCAGATCCGGCTCCGCAGCTGCTTCCGGCTCGGCTGCTGCCCCCGGTTCGCCATCGGCCAGGGACTCTTCGGCAGCAACGGCCGCGTCGGTTTCCACGACAGGCTCTGCGACGGTGGGCGGGGCATCGGCTTTATCATTGCTCCCTGATAACTCCTGAATAGCGGACTCGCCTTTCGGTTCATCCAGATTCAGGTCAATGGTCATGCGCTTGGCTTCAACATCGGCACTGGGGCTGAACACCAGGGTGGCACCCAGGACAAGACTGATGCTGGCCACGGCAATGAGATGGAATTTGGGGAGCGTCTTAATCACGTCGGGAACCTGTTTTTTCGCTACACCGGTAGCTTGTATGATCTGGTTAAAGTGCCGCCTCAAGTATAGAGCAAGCTGGATCGTATAAAAAGCGTGCACGGTCACAGCGAAATCTTCTGTAACGGCAGATTTTCCGGTTCTGGCTGATATAATCCGCGACTTCCTGTCTGTGCCCGGGAAACCGGAGGCGTACTAAATGTATCAGGATTTGCGGTTACGCTCAGCTTACTTTTGTTGAGGACTGTAACCGCGCGTCCGTTTTGTTATGGGGTTCGAGGATTATGGCATCGATAGACGAAGCGCTGGCGATTATCAGGCGTGGTGTGGATGAGCTGATTCCCGAGGAGTCTCTGGTGGAAAAGCTTCGCGAGGGGCGCCCGCTTAGAATCAAGGCGGGGTTTGATCCGACCGCCCCTGACCTTCATCTGGGCCATACGGTTCTGATCAACAAGCTCCGCCAGTTCCAGGACCTGGGCCATGAAGTGATTTTCCTGATCGGTGACTTCACTGGCATGATCGGCGACCCCACAGGCAAGAGCGCCACCCGCCCGCCGCTGACGGAAGATCAGGTGCGGCAAAATGCCGTCACCTATAAGGATCAGGTGTTCCGTATCCTCGACCCGGCAAAGACCACGGTGGTTTTCAATTCAGACTGGATGAACAAGATGACCGCTGCGGACATGATTCGCCTGGCCGGCCAGTACACCGTGGCGCGCATGCTCGAAAGGGACGATTTCAACAAGCGCTACCGGTCGGAGCAGCCCATTGCCATTCATGAGTTCCTGTACCCGCTGGTGCAGGGTTACGATTCCGTGGCGCTGAAAGCTGATGTGGAGCTGGGAGGCACGGACCAGAAGTTCAACCTGCTGATGGGGCGGATTCTCCAGAAGCACTATGGCCAGGATCCGCAGGTCATACTGACCATGCCGATTCTGGAGGGGCTCGACGGCGTCCAGAAGATGTCCAAGTCGCTGGGTAACTACGTGGGGGTCAGCGATACGCCTGGTGAGATGTTCACCAAGCTCCTGTCCATGCCGGATGACCTGCTGTGGCGGTATTTTGAGCTGCTCAGCTTCCGTCCGATGGCCGAGGTTGAGGAATACCGCAAGGCGGTGGCGGCGGGTGCAAACCCGCAGGACTACAAGAAGATTCTGGCCGAAGAGATCATTACCCGGTTCCACGATGCCGAAGCAGCAGCCAATGCGCACAGGTCAGCCGGTAACCGTGTCGCCCTTGGCGCCATCCCCGAGAATGTTCCCGAGGTGGAAGTTTCCCTGGGTGGCCAGGGCAGTCTGCCGGTTGCCGCCGTGCTGCGCCTGGCGGGGCTGGTTAAGAACGGGGCCGCAGCCAGAGATGTGCTGGGCCGGGGTGCGGTCTACATTGACGGGCAGCAGCTGGACGACAGTGGGCGTCAGTTTACGGCCGGCGATGCGGCCGTGATCCAGGCCGGAAAGAAGAAAATTGCCCGGGTTCTGATCACTGAGTGAGCGATATGGCAAAAAGCCGGGCTTTTTTCACAAAGGTCGTTGACAGAAACCGGGGAGGCTGTAGAATGCGCCCCACTTCGA
>JBMCIH010000145.1:0-6034 GCA_048617055.1 Marinobacter sp.
GCTGGTGTTCGTCGGCGAAGCCGTGCGTGATGCCTTTGACCCGAGGAAGAACTGATATGGCCAGCATCCTTCGCTTCGACAAGCTCACCCTGAGATTCGGCAACAATACGCCGGCAGTGGAGGACCTGTCGTTCGAGGTGGGTGAAGGAGAGACCGTGGCCCTGGTGGGGGAAAGCGGCTCGGGCAAGTCGGTTTCCGCCCTGTCGGTGCTCCGTCTGCTGGACCCACGGCTGGTCAACTATCCGCAGGGGGCCATCCACTACCGGGGTGAAGACCTGCTTCACGCCGGCGAACGCCGGTTGCGGCAGGTGCGTGGCCGCTCCATCAGCATGATCTTTCAGGAGCCGATGACCTCCCTGAACCCGCTCCATACGGTGGAAAAGCAGATCGCCGAAATCCTTGCCATCCACAAGGGCCTGCGGGGCAACAGGGCCAGGGAGCGGGTGATCGAGTTACTCGAGCTGGTGGGCATCCCGGAGCCCCGGGAGCGGCTGGCCAGCTTTCCTCACCAGCTCTCCGGCGGACAGAAGCAGCGGGTCATGATTGCCATGGCACTGGCCAATGAGCCCGACCTGCTGATTGCCGATGAGCCCACCACAGCTCTTGACGTGACCGTGCAGAAGCAGGTGCTGGAGTTGCTCATGTCCCTTCAGCAGCGCTTTGGCATGGCCGTTCTGCTGATCACCCATGACCTGACCATTGTGCGTCACTATGCCCGCCGGGTGGTGGTCATGGAACAGGGCAGAAAGGTCGAGGAAGGCACCACCGAAAGGGTCTTTGGTGCCCCCGCTCATCCCTATACCCGCAAACTGATCGACTCCGAGCCACCCGAGCGCCCGGGGCCACTGGCCAGCGATGCGGGGCAACTGCTTCGGGTGGAGGACCTGAGCGTACGATTTCCGGTGGGCAAGTCCCTGTTCGGCCGCACCCGAAGCTGGTTCCACGCGGTGCAGGAAGTGAGCTTCACCCTGCGCCGGGGCGAGACCCTGGGCATCGTGGGGGAAAGCGGCAGCGGTAAGACCACCATCGGCCATGCCCTGCTCAAGCTCACCGAAGGCCAGGGACGGGTCCATTTTCTGGATGAGCGCATCGACCACCTGAACCAGCGGGATTTCAGGCCCTGGCGCCGGCGGCTGCAGCTGGTGTTCCAGGACCCTTTCGGCAGCCTCAGTCCGCGCATGTCGGTGGGTGATATCATCCGGGAGGGCCTGGAGGTGCACGGCAGCGACTCCCGGGAGGTCCAGGAACAGCAGGTCATCCGTGCCCTGGAGGACGTCGGGCTGGACCCGGCTGCCCGTCACCGCTATCCTCACGAGTTCTCCGGCGGGCAGCGCCAGCGTATTGCCATAGCCCGGGCCCTGGTACTGCAGCCTGACATCATCGTGCTGGACGAACCCACCTCTGCGCTGGACCGCACCGTACAGAAACAGGTCATTGAATTGCTGCAGGAATTGCAGGCCCGTTACCAGCTGAGCTATCTTTTCATCAGCCATGATCTGGCGGTGGTGCGGGCGCTGAGCCACCAGTTGCTGGTGTTGCGCTCGGGGCGGGTAGTGGAAAGCGGACCGGCCGGTGAGATCTTCCACCAGCCAGCGTCGGACTATACCCGGGAGCTGCTGTCAGCCGCCCTGTTCTACCAGCCGCCCGCCACCCCGGAGGCTACGGACCTACGACCAATGGACCGTTAGGCATCACCACGGCCATCAGCGATAATGCCCGCAAAAATTCATCACAGGGAGAACAACATGGGAATCCTCAGCGGAAAACGCGCACTGATTGTTGGCGTTGCCAGCAAGCACTCCATTGCCTTCGGCATAGCCCAGGCCTTTCACGAACAGGGCGCCGAGCTGGCGTTTACCTACCAGAATGACAAGCTGAAGTCCCGGGTGGAAGGTTTCGCCGAAGGCTGGGGCAGTACCCTCACCTTCCCCTGCGATGTCGCCAGTGACGAACAGATCGACAGGGTTTTTGCAGACCTGAAGCAGCACTGGGACACCGTGGATATTATCATACACGCGGTAGGCTTTGCGCCGGCCCATGAGCTCGACGGCAATTACGTGGATGCTACCACCCGGGAAGGCTTCCACATCGCCCACGACATCAGCTCTTACAGCTTTGTGGCCCTCGCCAAGGCCGCCCGTCAGCATGCCATGCTCAATGACCGCAGTTCCCTGCTGACGCTGTCCTACCTGGGCTCCGAAAAGGTATTGCCGAACTACAACGTGATGGGCCTGGCCAAAGCCTCCCTGGAGGCGAGTGTACGCTACATGGCAGTGGCACTCGGCGGCGACGGTGTGCGCGTCAACTGCATTTCGGCAGGCCCCATCAAGACCCTGGCGGCCTCCGGCATCAAGGCCTTCCGGCGCATGCTGAGCGAGAACGCCGGACGCGCCCCTCTCAAGCGCAATGTGACCCAAAAGGAAGTGGGCAACGCCGCCGCCTTCCTGGGATCGGATCTGGCCAGCGGCGTGACCGGCGAGGTCATGTACGTGGACTGTGGCTTCAATATCACCGGCATGGGGACTCTGGAGGACTGAAGCCCCTGAGCGGGCACAACCGCCGGCCCCCCAGGACCGGCGTGTTACTTGAGACGCTCCGGCACCCCGTGCCGGAGCGTTTTCCGTTCCGGGGCACTGATGGCCCGTCTGGCTATGCCTTAGCCCTCCTCCATTGCCCTGGCCACGGCCTCCATCCAGTCCAGGTAACCGGCGTCACCGGTGTCCAGTATTTTCAGTCCGGACTGCCAGCGGCCATCCTCCGTGGGGCGGCACCACACCACCTCCACGGTCAGCCGGCATGGGGAGGGCGTGCCCGGCAGCTGAATCCCTGCCGGCAACAGGGCGCCGGGCGCGAGCGGGTCATCTGTGACCAGCCGGAGACCACCGGCAGAGACATCGGAACTGGCAGCCTCGGCCACCCGGGCCTCAGTGCTGCCGCCCGGTTCCGCGGCCTCCAGCTCCAGGGTGACCCGCGCCCGTCCCGCCAGCCGGAATTCCTGGCGCTGGTCCTGCTCGGGTTCTGAATCCGGATTGCCAAAAGCGTAGGGGTCTGTGGTTGTCATAGTTATCGTCTTGTTGGTGCCTATCTTGGCCCGGCGCCGCTGACAAGCCCCGGGGTTGCCTTCACCGCCCGACCCGGATCCGTCCCACGACCCGGCTGAGGGTTTCATCAAACTCCGCCGCGGCCCCGAGGATGCGGGCCTCACCCGCCAGCACCCGATCCACCAGCGCATCCACACCCAGTTCGGTGCGGTTCAGGCCCAGCCGGTCCACGAATACCAGCTTGCGGCTGGCATTGATCCGTACCGCCAGCTTCAGCCGCTGCTCCCCGGCGCCCTCGCCACCCTTCAGCGCGATCCAGCTTCCCGGCCCGAGCCCGTCCACCGCCGCAAGAGCCTGAGTGCGGGCTGCAGCGTACTCAGCCTCCAGGCGGGCCGCTTCCTCCTGCTCGGCCTGCTCGCGGGCCAGCTGTTGCTGGCGCTCCGCCTCGGCTTTGCGCTGCGCCTCCAGCGATTGTCTGGCCTTTTCCTCGGCTTCCTTTTGCTGGCGCATCCGCTCGGCCTTTTCCCGAGCCCGCCGGGCCGCTTCCCGGCGCTGGCGGCGCTGTGTCTGAAGCACCCGGTCAAGGGCGGCTACCGTGTCCTCAAGCACCTGACCGAACCGGGTCAGTGGCGGCAGCGGGCGAAGCTCCCCCTTTTCCAGGGCGTCGCGGAACTCGGGCCATGGGGTCATGCCCAGACGCACCCCGAACCCATTGCTCCACACGACCTCGCCGGTATCCCGCAGGCAGGCGAGAAAATAGCGGCGCCGCTCCTGCGCCCCGCTGCCTTCCACGAACCACTGTTCACAGTCGCGCTCTATCTCTTCATCGCTGATTTCTGGGAGGGTGAGCCAGGCCGGGTCCCAGCTCAGCTGGCGAAGCCACGGCGCACTGGACTCAACCCTGGGCTCGCCGCCGCGCAGGCGCTCTACCAGTTCGGCCTCCATGGCCGCCAGCGGCGCCCGGGGCGGCGCCTCCCCCCACACCCGTTGCCACACCTGTACAACGTGGTCGGGCAGCTGTTCCCCGACCTGATAAAGGCGTTCCAGGTTCTGTCCCGACAGCCCCGGATCGCCCGCCCATACCATCCATTCCAGCAGCCGCGTGGCATGGCGCCAGTTCTCGTTATCGATCCCATCGCGCCAGGCCACCTGGCGCAACAGTGGTGTCCAGTGCTCCACCAGGAACGTCAGGGTCGCGGCCGGCAGTTTGCGGCCTTCCAGAGCCCGTCCGGTTACCGCCCGGGAGACCCGGTCCGCCCGGCGCTGGCGGGCGGCGCCGGCCTCGGTCTCCAGCAGACGCTGGTGCAGACGGCTGGAGTGCTGGTGACGGCGCTCCACGTCACGGTGCCATTGCTCGCAGAAAGAGGCGAAGGGGGCGAGGTCGTCATCATCAAAGCACCCGTCGACCACCTCCACCAGGCGGTCCAGTTGCTCCAGCAATGCCCTCGAGGAGCGTCCGCCGGAATCGCTCCAGCCCCGCCAGTCCACAAAACTGTCCAGCCACCGCACCAGCAGGCCGGTGAATTCCGGGCCAGCCTCTCCCTCCACCAGTCGCCAGGCCAGCGGGTATCGCATCCGGGCGAGTCTGGTCACCAATACCGGATGCAGTCCGGAGGCCCGCAGAAACACGTCCATGATGCGATCGGCCAGGTAGGCGCCGTTGACCTGGGCAACAGACCAGGGGCCTTCCATGGATTGCAGCAATAGGGTAACCCGCTCATCGCTCTGCCCGACCCACTGTTCCCGCAGCAGTGCCGACCAGTTCCGGCACGGCTCCGTCTGGCCGACCGGGTACGGCAGCTCCGGAACACGGATCTCACGCACCACGCCGGCAATACGCTCAGACAGTGAATCGGCAACAGAAGGAAGGTCAGACATGAAGGTACCGGGTCCGGACAACGCCCGTTTACGGGCACGGAACCACATTGCAGCACGGCCAGCGCCCGAGGTCCACCCGCAAGGCGGGTTCCTTCGTTGCATTGACCCGCCAAATGTCGCAGTATAGCTCTCCGTCAAAATAACCACCGAGCCCCCGGCTTCCGAGCCGTGAGGCTGGGCGAGAGAGCATCAGGAAGCACAACCGTATGTCCGGCAAGCAACTAGAGAATCTCAACGTGGCCAGTCAGGAGCCGCTGATCACACCGGAAGCCCTCAAGCAGGAAATGCCACTGACCGAAACTGCGGCGGCCACCGTCAGCGAGGGCCGGCAGACCATCTATGACATCCTCGACGGCAAGGACCACCGCCTGTTCGTGGTGGTGGGCCCCTGCTCCGTGCATGATGTCGAGGCAGCTCTGGACTACGCCAGGCGTCTGAAAGCCCTGGCCGATGAGGTGAGCGACACACTGTACATCGTGATGCGGGTCTATTTCGAGAAGCCCCGCACCACGGTGGGCTGGAAGGGCCTGATCAACGACCCGCACCTGAACGATTCATTTGACATCGAACAGGGCCTCCATATCGGCCGTCGCCTGTTGCTGGACATCGCCGAGATCGGCCTGCCCACCGCCACCGAGGCGCTGGACCCGATCTCACCGCAATACCTGCAGGACAGCATTGCCTGGTCCGCCATCGGCGCCCGTACCACCGAATCCCAGACCCACCGGGAGATGAGCAGCGGCCTGTCCATGGCCATCGGCTTCAAGAACGGTACCGACGGCAGCCTGGACGTGGCGGTCAACGCCATGAAATCCGTTTCCCACCCCCACTCGTTCCTGGGCATTGACCAGCAGGGCAAGGTGGCCGTTATACGCACCCGGGGCAACCAGTATGGTCATGTGGTGCTGCGCGGGGGCGGCGGCAAGCCCAACTACGACTCGGTGAGTGTCGCCCTGTGTGAGCAGGCGCTGGACAAGGCCGGGCTGCGCAAGTCCATCATGGTGGACTGCAGCCATGCCAACTCCAACAAGGATCCGGCCATCCAGCCGCTGGTCATGCAGGACGTGGCGCACCAGATCCTCGAAGGCAATCGTTCCATCCAGAGCCTGATGGTG
>JBMCIH010000146.1:0-6024 GCA_048617055.1 Marinobacter sp.
GCGGGCGGCTTCAATGGCCGCGTTGAGTGCCAGCAGGTTGGTCTGGTCGGCAATCTCCGAGATCAGTTCGAGCCGGCCTGCCATTTCGGTGGTGCGCTGATCCAGCTGCTGGATCCGCTGCGCGCCTTCCTGCACTTCCGCATTCAGGGACTCGATTCCCTCCACCGCTGCGCGGGCGAGACGCTCACCCGTATCAGCAGAGCGGGCGGTATCGGCGGATTTACGGGCTGTGGTTACCGCGTTCTCCCGCACCTGAACCGCAGAAGCGGCCATTTCCGTGGTGGCACTGGCGACCTGGTCGGTGTTGTCTTTCTGGGCTATGACCTCGCGCTCGGTGGTTTCCGCCTTGCCGGAGATGGTACTGGCAGCCCCCTCAACCCGAGCGGCGTTGTCCATTACTGTGTGCATGCTGTCACGGATCTTGCCCACCATGCGGTTGAAGGCATGGGATACTGAGCCAATTTCGTCGTTCCGGGTCACTTCCAGTTCAATCGACAGGTCCGAATTGCTGGAAATCTCATCCATGCGATCACGAAGACGACGCAGCCGGGAGAACACCAGCCGCCCCAGAAAGATCGTAGTCAGCACAAAGATCACCACGAAGATCAGCCCCTGGATACCGCCGTTCACCATCAGCTCGCGCTGCAACCGGGCATCACTTTCGGCGAGGGAGTAGTCCACCCGGATGGCCCCCAGCACATCCCCTTCCTCGGCCTGATGGCAGCCCAGGCAGTTCACCCCCTGGTAATCCGCACTGGCGACAACGGGCTCGATCATGGTGTAAACACGACCTTGCCCGTTTTCGGAATACTGCTCCACCTTCTGCCCTTGCAGAGCTTTCAGCTCTTCCGGTTCGCGCTGTCTGTCCCCATCGCCGGAACCGTACATTTCATTGAGCTGGTCACTGCGAATCATACGCACGTCCAGCACGTCTTCCGGCGCGGTAACCTTCTTCCTCAGTACCTCACTATTGTCGATGGTGCCGGTCACCATCATGGTATTCAGCCCATCAAAGTAGGATTTGGCGAGTCCATCCACGTATTTGCGGCTGTAGTCCTCCACATGGGACCGCTGGGAATGGGCGCTATAGGCGATGGTAAAAACCAGAATGACGGTAAAGGCGACAGCCAGCGCCGTAAGCAGCAAAAAGCGGATCGAATAGTTTTTTTTCATGGTAGCTCGGCAATCCGTGAACGGTTGAATAGAGTGACGGCAGCCCGGCGGATAACTTAATAGAGTTCCGTCAACTTTTTACTGATATGCATCAGGTGCAGGACTGATTGAGGGTGCCGGGCTGGCTTGTTGACATAGGCGTTGCCCAGAAAGAAAATCAAAATGACCGCAAGCGAACGCCTGTTTCTGGCTGATACGCTTCCAGGAACCATCGACCCGGCGCAGGGCGGTCAACCGCAGAACAGCACCGGATCGTCCGGATTAAAACCGTACTTCAGGCCCGAAACTGAACACCTGGATATCAGTTTCAGCATCATCGGCGCCGATATCCACCAGGTAATCCCAGTCTGCCCGCAGGCTGATATCATCGCTCAGTTCGTAACGGGCGCCAATTCCGGTTTGAAAGGCCATGCCGTCATCGTCATCCGACGCCGAAGCACTCAGGCTGCCCGATGAGGCCTTGGCCTTGTGCTCCAGTATCCAGTACAAAGCACCCGCCTTGGCGAATACCTGGAACGGTCCACTTTGGGGGACGCCCAGTTGCAACGTGGCATCCACAAAATGCCCTGCGCTTTCCACCTCTACCAGAGCCCCCTGGTAAGACCCCGACACCTCCACTTCGTCCATATAACGATAACCGAGCTCAAGAGCGGTATAGCCGTTGAGATCCAGACCGCCATAAATCCGGCCGGTGAAGGCTGTATCGTCACACGAGCGATAGCCACCCTCACAAAAATCCTTTACCTCCGCATGGCCGAAGGAAAGCCCGAAGTAGCCCGGGCCGGCTTCTGTAGCGTGGCCCTGACCGCTGAACGCCGCAAAGGCAAAAGCAGTCATCAGCAGGTTTTTCTTTTTCATGTGTACATCCTTATTGACGTTGCAGAGTCAGCCTGCCAACGGCACCCGTCAGGACAGCCCGCCAGGCTGATCAGGCAGCGAGTATCTGGAGATGATTGGCCGCCTTCAAGCGGTTTGACGAAGATTTACATTCGGCGAGCGCCGAACTTAGCTGCACTCAAGCGCCCGGGGCAATGCATGCGGGGAGGTAGGGTAACAGAGCAGGTTGATGCCTGAAGGGGAAACGGGGAAACCGGCGGCAGCCCGGGTAACGGGTCTGCCGCCGGCGCTGGACTGGTCTACCCGGAAATCATCACCGATTTCACATTCACGAACTCATGCATGCCGAAGCCGCCGTGCTCGCGGCCGTAGCCACTCTCCTTCACGCCGCCAAAAGGCAGGTTGGGAAGGGCCAGGTTGTAGCCGTTGATGTTGACCATGCCGGTGTCGAACTCCTCCCTGGCCAGCTGGAGAGCTCGCTCCTGATCACCGCTGAAGATGCCCCCGCCCAGTCCATAGGGGGAGTCATTGGCCACGGCCATGGCTTCGTCGGCGTCCTTCACCCGGATCAGTGACGCCACCGGGCCAAACAGCTCCTCATCGTAGGCGGGCTGGCCGGGGGCGACATTCTCCAGCACCGTGGCCGGGTAGAAGCAGCCCTTGCCTTCCGGTATCTCGCCGCCGACCAGACAGCTGGCGCCGGCGTCGATGGACCTGCGGACCTGTTCGTGCAGCCCGTCCCGCAGGTCCTTCCGGGCCATGGGGCCCATTACCGTGTCGTCGCTGGTGGGGTCGCCGAAGGTGATTTGCTTCATCTGTTCCACATAGGTGTCGCGGAACTGGTCGTAGACGGCGTCTTCGATGATAAACCGCTTGGCGGCGACACAGGTCTGCCCGGTGTTGTAGACACGCCCCTGCACACAGAACTTCACTGCCCTGGCAATATCCGCATCCGCCAGAACCAGGTAGGCGTCGTTGCTGCCCAGCTCCAGCACGGTCTTCTTGAGCACCTTGCCCGCCCGCTGGGCGACGACCCGGCCTGCGGTGGGGCTGCCGGTCAGGGTCACGCCTCTCACCAGGGGATTTTCAATGACATGGTCGGAGACATCATGGCCGATCAGCAGGGTACGGAAGGCGTTTTCGGGCAGCCCCGCGTCGCGGAAGAGCTTTTCCACTTCCAGCGCCATGCCCCAGACGTTATTGGCATGCTTGAGCAGTATGGTATTGCCCGCCATCAGGTTGGCGACGCTGTAACGGATCACCTGGTACAGGGGAAAGTTCCAGGGCTGGATACCGTAGATCACGCCGATGGGCCGGTAGGTGACCAGGGCGCGGCCGCCTTGCATGTCACGGGTTTCATCGGCCAGCTCTTTCGGCCCCTGCTGTGCGGTGTACTCGCAGATCAGTGCGCACAGGTCGCACTCCTGGCCACCCTGGGCCAGGGTCTTGCCCATTTCGCGGGTCATCAGTGCGGCATAGTCCTGCTTGCGTTCGCGGATCAGTGACGCAACCTTTTTCAGGACTTCGGCACGCTGCTCCAAGCTGGTCTTGCGCCATTCGCCGAAAGCCTCGTGAGTCTGCCGGATGATCTGGTCGGCATCCTCCCGGGACATCAGCTGATAGGTTTCCAGGGGTTCGTCGGTGGCCGGGTTAATGGTCTGGTGGGTATCGGACATCGCCTTGCTTCCTTGGTCGGAGAAGTGTCATTACGTCTGGGATCAGACGTACGGGGGTCATCCGGAAAATGTAGCACCACTACCGGCATCGCAAGGCGAGCATTACAGAACCTTAAGGCAGCATCATCGGCGCCGCCACCTGGTCCCGCACGTCCTGACCGCACACCCGCGCCACCAGCTCCAGGGCGAATTCCAGAGCGGAGCCGGGGCCCTGGCTGGTGATGCAGTTCTGGTCCACCACCACCCGTTCATCCACCCGGGACTTGTCCGGCAGGGCCTCACGGAAGCCGGCGTGGCCGGTGGCCGCAATGCCCGCCAGCAGGCCATGGGGTGCCAGGGCAACCGCAGGCGCGGCGCAGATGGCCGCGTACCAGAAGCCGGTCTCCCGCTGTTTCCGCAGCCGGTCGATCAGCAGCGCGCAGTCAGCCAGGTTCTGGGCCCCGGGCATGCCGCCTGGCAGCGCTATCAGGTCGTAGTCATGGTCCACACAGTCCTGCAGCAGGGCATCGGCGGTGATGCGGGTACGCCGGGAGGCGGTAATAGTATGGTGTTCATGAACGCTGGCCACCGTCACCTCGACACCGGCACGGCGCAGCACATCGATGATGGTCACGGATTCAATGTCTTCACTCCCCTCGGCAATGGGTACCAGAGCGGTCTTGTTCATGGGGCCTCCTTGAAGTGTCCGGGCAATGGCAGCAATCTGGCATTACTGTACTATAGCAAGGCCGATGTGACCCAAGGACTCTCCGCCTGCCCATGACGCCCGCACTTGTGTTTGCCGTATCGGCGGTCATCGCCATTGCCGTGGCGGTGTTCTACCTGTTCTTCTACCGCGACTGGCGCCGCCGTCGGGAGCTGCGCCGGCCCTTCCCGAAAGCCTGGCGCAAACTGCTGAAGGCCAGCGTACCCCTGTACCGGCGCCTGCCGGGCCATCTGAAAAAGGACCTGGAACAGCGCGTGCAGCTCTTTCTGGCAGAGAAGGACTTTTACGGCTGCGACGGGTTCGAGGTGGATGATACGGTCAGGGTCACCATTGCCGGGCACGCGTGCCTGCTGATCCTTGGCCGCGCCTACAGTGACTATGACGAGATCCGCAGCATTCTGGTCTACCCCACCGTCTACCAGGTGACAGAGACCCGGGATGACGGCATGGTGGTGGACATGGAGCACCAGGTGCGCTCGGGGGAGGCCTCGTCCTACGGCCAAGTGGTGCTGTCGTGGGACGACTGCGAACAGGCCGTACACGCCCCGGACAGCGACCAGAACGTGATCCTGCACGAGTTTGCCCACCAGCTGGACTACCTCGATGGCAGCGCCGACGGCGCCCCGCCCCTCTCCGGGGACCAGGCCCGCAACTGGCAGAAGACCATGAGCGAGGCCTACGAGCAGCTGCAGCAGTCCCTCAGCCACCACCAGGAAAGCTGGCTCGACCCCTACGGTGCGACCGAGCCGGCGGAGTTCTTTGCGGTACTGACCGAGACCTTTTTTCAGCAGCCGCAGCACCTCCTCGACCACCAGCCGCAGGTCTACAGAACCCTTTGCGGCTTCTACCGCATTAACCCCCTGGACTTACGTTAACGCCCCACTTCGGCATACAGCTCCTTCTTGGACAGCTTGCCCACCGGTGTCTTGGGCAGCTCGTCGCGGATTTCCAGGCTGTGGATCATCTCGTGCTTGCCCAGGCGCGGCCTGAGGAACGCCTTCATCTCTTCCAGTGTCGGTTCCGGGGCCCCCTCCCGCAGAGTGATGTAGGCCCGGGGGCTCTGGCCGCGGTATTCGTCCGGCACACCGATCACCGACACTTCCGCCACCGCCGGATGCTCGTAGATGGCCTCCTCGATATTGCGGGGGTAAACGTTATAGCCACTGCAGATGATCATGTCCTTGGTACGGTCCACGATGTAGACAAAGCCCTGTTTGTCCATCCAGGCCACGTCGCCGGTACGGAAGTAGCCTCCGGCAGTCATGGACTCGGCAGTGGCATCGTCCCGTTTCCAGTAACCTGTCATCACATTGGGGCCGGCGATGCAGAGCTCGCCCCGCTCCCCCGGCGGCATTTCGCCGTCACTGCCGTCCATGGCGATGATTTTCAGGTCGACGCCCGGCACCGGCAGGCCACAGGCACCCGGCGGCGGCACCATACCCTCGGGGGTGAAGGTGCCGAGCGCGGCGGTCTCGGTCATGCCCCAGCCCTCCTTGACCGAACAGCCGGCGGCTTTCTGGAACCGCTGCTGCAACTCCACCGGCAGGGGGGCGCCACCGGAGTTACACAGTGACAGGGAGTCCAGGCGGTAGTTGCCCAGTTCCGGCCAGGCCAGCAGGGCCGAGAGCATGG
>JBMCIH010000147.1:0-6010 GCA_048617055.1 Marinobacter sp.
TGACGGTGAAGTCACGGCGCAGGGCGTCTTCTTCCTGGCTGCCGTAGACATTGTCGCGAAGCAGCAGGCCATGTTCACTGGTGCGGCGGTCATCGTCCGCGTCTGCCTCTTCGTTGCTGGCGTTGCCACGGAAGGTGGTCACCTCGATGACCTCGCGGCCGAACAGTACGTGCACAATGCGGAACCGGCGTCCGATCAGGCGGGAATTGCGAAACAGGTCGTGCACTTCTTCCGGTGTGGCGTCGGTGGCGATGTCAAAATCCTTGGGGCGTTCGCCCAGCAGGATATCCCGCACGCCGCCGCCCACCAGGTAGGCTTCGTAGCCCGCGTTGTTGAGGCGGTTGAGCACCTTCTTCGCCGGTTCGCTGATCATCGAACGCGACACCGTGTGCTGGTCGCGCGGAATCTCCCGGCGCTGGTAGACCGGCTCGCGGGCGCGCCGTGACGGAAGCAGGTTGCCTATTCTTTTCTTGATGGCCGCTTTGATATTGCCAAGTTGATCGTCGATGTTTGTCAGCATTGAAGTCCATGAACTGCTTGTCGGCAACCCGTGTCCCGGGCCGACCGTGGTTTGACCTTGCCCACGACTGTATGGTTTGACGCTGCGGGCACCCTACGGGCAGGAGGGAGAGTTTAACGGTTTGTGCAGGATTTGCCCATGCCGGCGTGGACCGGACCGCCGCGGGAAAAGGCCAGAGCCAGAAAATCAAAGGGCGGGAACGCTGTTGCGAACCCGCCCTGGAAGAGTAGACGATCTGCATTGTTGTTGTTTTTGTGCTTTTTATTGTTGGCAGGCCAGCTGCCTGCTCGAGCCTCACGATGAGGCCGTCGATCTGCAAACGGAACGCTTTGAATACAGAGAGCGGTAGTGACTGCGTGAGGGTCTCTTGCAGCGGCAGGGGCGTCTGGAAGACGTTTCTTATCTACAGCTGCGACTCTCACAAGCCAGGGCACCACTAAAAAGCTCAGCACCCAAAACACTCAGTTCGCTCACACCCTGTTCTTGTTTTTGTTGCCGGGCGTTTTTTCTGCAGCTTTTTGTTCTTGTTCTGACGCTGCGCGTCACATTGTTTTTGTTGTTGTGCACTGAAGGTATTGCAGTGCTTGTGCCAGTTTTTCGAAATCCAAAAATAACAACAAGTTACGATTTTCTAATGGGTTTGAGGAATAAAAAATCCGGGGTTAGTGTTACTCATGTCTCGGTTTTCCAGTATGTCGTGTTTCGTGCGGTAACACCGGGTAACACCGGCAGTGTTACCGGCGCGGTAACGCCGGTTGGTTACCGCACGGAACCGGACCGGTGCAGGAGGCAAGCGGCAGGGAAAGGGGCCGACAGGTTTTCAGCTTTTCTTGCGGGGAATGCCAAGGCGATGGCGGCGTTCCCAGAGGGACTTGCGGCTGATGCCCAGCTTCTGGGCCAGTTCGGTCTCGCTCATGCGGTCCTGGTTCTCCAGCACGAAGTGCTGAAAATAGTCTTCCAGGGAGAGGTCGCTGCCGGCATCGGACTCCCTGGATGGGGGCGGCGCCTGCTCATGGTCGCCTTCCACCAGGCTGCTGGGTATGGCGTAGTCATCGCCGGACTCCACATCCAGGTCCAGCTGTTCCGGGGTGATGATGTCGCCATCGGCAAGTATGGATGCACGTTCGATAGCGTTTTCCAGTTCCCGCACATTGCCCGGCCAGCGGTGCCGCTCCAGGGCTTTCATGGCTTCCGGGCTCAGGCTCAGGGCCGGTTTGCCCATCCGCGCCGCCTGCCGGGCCAGGAACCGGCTGGCCAGGCCCAGCACATCGCCTTTGCGCTCCCGCAGCGGCGGAATGCGTATCTGCATCACGTTCAGCCGGTAGTAGAGGTCTTCCCGGAACTCGCCGGTACGGGTCATGGCCTTGAGGTTACGGTGGGTGGCCGCAATCATCCGCACGTCCACCTGGCGACTCTGGGTGGAGCCGACCTTGCGGATTTCGCCTTCCTGCAGCACCCGCAACAGGCGTGCCTGGGCTTCCGGCGGCAGTTCGCCGATCTCGTCGAGAAACAGGCTGCCGCCATCGGCGGCTTCGATCAGGCCGGTGCGGCCGGATACCGCGCCGGTGAAGGCGCCCTTTTCGTGGCCGAACAGCTCGGACTCGATCAGGCTTTCGGGTATGGCGGCGCAGTTTACCGAGATCAGTGGCTGGGTCGCCCGGGGCGACAACAGGTGCAGGGCCCGGGCGGCCAGTTCCTTGCCGGTGCCGGACTCGCCCTGGATCAGTACGGTGGTCTCGGTGGGGGCGACCTTGCGGATCAGCGTGAACACCTGTTGCATGGCGTCGCACTGGCCGAACATGATCTGGGAGGGGTCATGTTCGCTGTCACCGTCTTCGGCCCGGGTGGTCGTGGTGGCGCTGCTTCCCTGGCTCTGGGCCAGGATGCCTTCCACGGCACTGAGCATTTCATCGTGGTCGAAGGGCTTGGCAATGTACTCCACCGCCCCCTTCTTCATGGAGTCCACCGCCGAGCGCGGGCTGGCATAGCTGGTCATGATCAGTACGGGCACACCCGGGGCCAGGCCGATCAGGCTGGTGCCGGCTTCGCCGGGCAGACGCAGGTCCGAGATGATCAGGTCGAAGGACGACAGGTCATAGTCTCCGGTGGCCGCCTCCACCGAGTCGGCCACGGCCACCTCGTAGCCGTTGTGCTGGAGCAGTTTGCGCACGGCGGCGCGGATGATCTCTTCGTCTTCTACAATCAGTATGCGATGCATCGTATCTGTCATGACCCCTGGTTTTCCCCCGCATTGCCTTCGTCATCGTCGGGCTCATAGGCGGGAAGTTTCAGTCGCACCAGCGTACCACGTTCGCCCTCCGGGTCGGCGGGGCTTTCCACGGTGATAGTGCCGTAATGTTCCTCGACGATGCTGTATACCAGCGACAGACCCAGGCCTGTGCCCTGGCTTGCGGTCTTGGTGGTGTAGAAGGGCTCGAATATGTGGTCGAGCTGATCCGGGGGTATGCCGGTTCCTTCGTCGGCGACCTCGATAATAGCGGAGTACTCGTCCCGTTTTCCACTGACCCGGATACGCCCGCCCCCGGGCGAGGCATCGCGGGCGTTGGCCAGCAGGTTGACGAACACCTGTACCAGCCGCTGCTCGTCGCCCAGCACCATCAGATCCTCGGGGCACTCGTTCACATAGTCAAGCCCGCGGCCTTTGTCGCTCAGCGACAGCAGGTTGATGGACTCATCCACGCAACGGCGTATCCGTACCGGTTCGTACCGGTTGGCCTGGGCATGGTTGCCGGTACGGGCGAAGTTCATCAGCGACTGCAGTATGTTGGAGATGCGCCGGGTCTGCTGCTGGATCTGGTCGGCGGTTTCCAGGATGTCGGGATTGTCGGTTTCCAGCTTCAGGTTCTGCGCCAGGGAGGAAATGCCGGTCACCGGGTTGCCCACCTCATGGGCCACCCCGGCAGCCAGCCGGCCCACCGATGCCAGTCTTTCGCTATGCATCAGTTCGTCTTCCAGCAGCCGGGTCTCGGTCTGGTCCTCCACCAGGATGATGCTGCCCCCTTCCGGATGGTCCGGCCCGGCCAGGGCCGCCTTGTGCAGGTTCAGCCAGTGGGGGCGCCCCTTCAGGTCAAGGCGGTGCTTGTAGCGGCGGAGGTCGGGGCCATGGACAAACTCTTCCAGCAGATCCCGCCAGTGGGTGGGCAGGGCCATCAGACGGGCGCCCACCACCTCGTCGGCGGAGATGCCTGTCAGCTCCGCCATGGCCTGATTCCACATCAGGATCTCGCCGTCGTCCCCCACCGAGCAGGCGGGAATGGGCAGGTTCTGCAGGGTCTGGCGGTAGTGCCGCCGCAGGTTGTCCAGCTCGCCGGCCAGGCCGGTCAGGCGGTTCTCGTACTCGCCCAGGGCCCTTTCCACATACTGGATGTCCTGGGCGGTGCGGCTGCCGGCCATGGGTTTGAAGCTCAGGTGGCGCTGCACCAGGTCCTGGGCCACCGACGGGCCCATCAGCCCGGAGAGGTTGATCTCGATCTGGTCCCGCAGCCGCCGCAACTGGTAAGGCCGGTACTCCACCGGCGGCAGCTTCAGCTGCTCCAGGGCGCGCACCACTTCCCGCTTGGCCACCTTATAACCCAGCGGTTCCGCCAGCTGTCGCACGAACTCTGAGGACGAGGTCGCAATCAGTTCCCGGCGCTGGGGGCGGGAAAGCGCACCGAGGGAGCAGGCCTGCGCCGCACTGGCCTCTTCAGGGCTGGTGGGGCTGAGAATTGATACCACGGCGAACACCGCAATGTTCACGCCCAGACTGATAAAGGTAAAGATATCCCAGCTGTCGTACTCCGGCGTGATGGGCAGAAACGCCATCCAGGCCAGGGGATCGGCCGCATGGGACAGAGGCAGCACCAGGGTCAGCACCCACATCAGCAGCCCCGCCAGCAGCCCGCTGATCAGGCCCTTGCGGTTGCCTTCCGGCCAGTAGATAACGCCCAGGGCGCCGGGCAGCAGTTGCAGCATGCCCGACAGGGCAAGTATGCCCAGGGTGGCCAGGTCCAGGCTGCGCCCCAGCACCTCATGAAACAGCAGGGCCGCAAAGATGATGACCGCAATGAGGATGCGCTTGGTCCATCGCAGCCACCGGTAGATGTCGGCCTGGTCGCGGGGGGTGCGAAGCGGCAGCACCACGTGGTTGAGTACCATGCCGGCCAGGGCCAGGGTACTGACAATCATCAGGCCGCTGGCGGCGGACAGGCCGGCGATGTACACCAGTATCGCCAGCCAGGGGTTGCCCAGGGCCTGGGCGGTGGAGAGGGCGTAGAAGGCGGGCTGATCCGCCACCGGCATGGCCATGCCCCCCCAGAGGATCAGTGGCACCGGCAGGCCCAGCAGCAGGAGATAGAGTGGCAGCCCCCAGCTGGCCCTCGACAGCGCCCGGGGGCTGGGGTTTTCGCTGAAGATCATGTGGTACATATGGGGCAGCACCAGCACGCCGGCGAAGGACATCAGCATCAGGGCACGCCAGCTGCCGTCTTCAATGCTCAGGGTGAGGGCACTGACGCCGGAGCTGGGCAAAGCGAGCCACTCCTCCAGCCCCGCGAAGCCGTCGAACACCTGCACCAGGATGGTTATGCCCAGCAACAGCATGGCACCCAGCTTGACCAGCGAGTCAAAGGCAATCGCCACCACCAGGCCCTGGTGGCTGCCGGAGGTCTGGTCGCGCCGGGCGCCGAACAGCATGGCGAACAGGACAACGATGATGCTGAACAGGATGCTGATCAGCTGTGGGGAAGCGCTGGGCGTCAGCAGGCTGGCACTGTCCGCCACCGCCTTGATCTGCATACTGAGCAGGGCCATCAGGGCGATGCCGGAGATCAGAGCGACCAGGGTGCCGGCCCACTGGCTGCGGTAACGGAAGGCGAACAGGTCCGCCAGGGAGGTAAGCTGGTAGGCCCGGCCAATGCGCATGATGGGGTTGAGCAGCACCGGGGCCAGCAGGAACGCGCCGCTGATGCCCAGGTAATAGGCCAGGAAGCCGTAACCGAATTCCGCCGCGACTCCGACTGCCCCGTAGATGGCCCAGGTGCCGGCGTAGACGCCGAGGCTGAGGGTGTACACCAGCGGGTGGCGTACCCACTGTCTGGGCAGTCGTCCCCGTTCCGTGGCGTGGGCAATACCGAACAGGGTCAGCAGGTAGCCCAGGCTGATCACCAGCAAAACCGGCAGGCTAAAACTCATTGGGATCCCGTTGCCATTCCAGCCAGATACCAATGGCGATCAGGCTGCCCCAGAGCAGGTAGGGGGAATACCAGGCATTACCGGGCGATACCCACCAGTCGAGGATGTTGGGCGAAAAGATATAAACAGCCAGAACCAGAAGAAAGACCAGGTGATAGATATACATCGGGTGTTTATCCGGGCCGTCGATCCCGGGGGTTATACCATGGCGCGGGGGCGGCTGTCAGGTCAGGCGCCCGGTGGCGGTCCAATGGCCCCCGGCCGGTGGGCGCTGGCCAGCGGGATCCGCGCCAGAGC
>JBMCIH010000148.1:0-6010 GCA_048617055.1 Marinobacter sp.
GGCCGGCGGAGGCCGGCTCACGCTACGTGTCCTTTGACGAGCAGGTGGGGTTGCGGTGGCACATCCAGGGGCGGGAGGGGGTATTGCAACGGCTGGCGCCGGACCACACCGCCGAGGTGGAGACCCTGCTGACGGACTGCGTCGGTCGGCCCGGCCCCTGAGCCCGTCAGTCCTGCGGGCGACGATCGCCGTTGACGAAATTGGCCACGAACACCGCCTGGCCATACTGCTCGAAGGCCCATTTCATGGTGTCCGACAGCACCCGCATGACCTGGTCGTATTCACCGAACACCTGGGTGCTCATGCGGTTGGGGTGGACCTCCAGCCCGCTGCGCTGGAGGCGGTCGATCACATCCTTTATCGGCGGTTTGTGGTTGTCGGTGAAGGGGTAGAAGCTGAGCTGCACGGACAGTTCCATGACGGCCTCCTGTGAGGGTTCCCGTTAGACGCTTCATTGAGCCTAACACAGGCTTTCAGCATTCCAAGTTCCGCTCACGGAAATCGTCCTCCGGGTCCCGGTAGAGGATGCGGGTGGCGTTGAAGTTCAGGTCCACGAACAGGTGGCAGTAGTACTCCCCGTGGCGCCAGGCCATGGCCACGCTGGAGCTGTTGGAGTAGTTCAGCTCGAAGCGGCCGTCGAAGGCCGGATACTGGCTGCGGAAGCGCATCAGGGTCAGCAGACGCTGCACCACTGGCTGGTCCATGGCATGATCCGCCTCTTCCAGGGAATAGAAGTGGCGGTTGATGTCCCGCAGCTCGCCGGTTTCGGCCATCAGCCCGTGATCGTTGCAGCCGGCCATCAGGCCGACGTAGTAGACCTGGGGAATGCCGGGGGTGAAGAACTGGATGGCCCGGGCCGCGATGTAGGCATCGTCGTTCTGCATCAGCGCATCGTAGAAGGTGCAGGTGAGCTGGTAGATGGAGCCCACGCTGAGAACATTGGCGGCGGAGCGGCGCAGGATGGGGTCCGCGCTGCGGGCGTTAATGTTGTCAATCAGGTCCTGTATGGCCTGATCCGGCAGCACCCCTTCCACGTCCGGAATGCAGATGCCGTCGTGGGTGTCCAGAACCGTCACCTGGTTGCGGGGGCACATGCGCAGCCAGTGCTTGAGGTAGACGCTGTTGGCCGCCAGCAGGGAATAGAGGATCAGCGGCGGCAGGGCAAAGCCATAGGGGCGCATGTTGCGCCGGCCAATGGCGTACTGGTAGCTGGTGTGGTCGTGAACCTCGGGCAGGCACTCGGCGCCATAGCGGTGGGCCACCTCGTTGATCCATTCGAGGATGCGGTACACCTCCGGCTCCACCAGGAAACAGCTGGTGCCGATGCGCTTGGTGGTGTAGCCAAAGGCATCAAGCCGCAGCAGCCTGACGCCCTTGCCGGCGAGGAAGCGGATGTAGTGCTCCATCAGTTCGTAGGTCTTGCCGGACTCGTAATTCAGGTCGATCTGCCGCTCGGTAAAGGTGCACCATACCTGGCCCTTGCTGCCATCAGCGAAGGTGACATCGCGGAAGGGCTCCTTTTCCTTGCGGATGTGGATCTTCGCCAGGTCATCCGGGCTGATCTCGCCGAATCGGTGCACGTGCACGAACAGGTCTGCGTATTCGGAGTCGTAACCGTTCTGAACGAAATCCAGG
The DNA here is from genome assembly GCA_048617055.1 of Marinobacter sp. Taxonomy (GTDB): domain Bacteria; phylum Pseudomonadota; class Gammaproteobacteria; order Pseudomonadales; family Oleiphilaceae; genus Marinobacter. Next base: position 1,636 of record JBMCIH010000148.1, read on the forward strand.
AACTCCGGCGACTGGTCGGAGATATGGTTGACAGTGAGGTCCGCACAGATATCGTACCGGCTGGCCAGCCGTTCAATATCACCCCAGTCCCCCACCGCGGGGTCCACTACGGTATGGGTCAGGGGCGAGAAACCGCCATCGGCGTTGGAGGGGTAGAACGGCAGTATGTGGGCACCGCCGATGGCATCGGCCAGGTGCCGCTCGATAAACGCCCCCAGATCCGCCAGGTTACTGCCGATACGGTTGGGATAACACATCAGCTGGACGGCATTACGAAGACTCATGGGCGCTCCTGATGGTCAGACAACTGGCCGCGTTCAGGCCACGGACGTCAGCGGCTTTGGTCGTTTCCCCTGACTGGCCAGCCGCTGGCTGCGGCCGTTTCTCACGGCGTCCAGAAACTCCCGGCCCCACAGCTCGATGTCATAGTAGCTGACCACCTCGTAGGCCTTCTGCAACCGGTCCCGGGCCTCGTCCTTCCGCATGGCCAGTGCCAGGTAGCAGGTACGGGCCATTTCCACCGGGTCGTGTGGGTTGGTCAGCAGGGCGCCCCGCAGTTCCGCCGCGGCGCCGGTGAATTCAGACAGCACCAGCACGCCACGGCCGTCGGTCTTGCCCTGGGTGGCCACATACTCCTTGGCCACCAGGTTGAGGCCGTCCCGCAGCGGTGTAATCCACATCACGTCTGCCATGGCGTACCAGGCCACCAGCTCCTCGAAAGGAAAGCCCCGGAAGAAGAACTGCACCGGTGTCCACCCGACCCGGGCATAGTGGCCGTTGATGCGGCCTACGGCCTGCTCGATGTCCGTCTGCAGCTGACGGTAGATGGTCATCTCCCGCGCCGCCGGCACACACACCACCATGAGGGTGACCTTGCCCACCAGCTCGGGGTGATCCTCCAGCAGGCGGTCAAAGGCCTCCAGCTTTTCCAGGATGCCCTTGGTGTAGTCCAGCCGCTCCACTGAGAGTACCAGACGGGTGTTGCCCAGCTCCGAACGCAGCTCCTCCATCCGCCACCTGACGTGGTCCTGGGCAAGTGCACTGGAAACCCGGTTCAGATCGAGGCCCACCGGGTGTGCCCCCAGCCCGATTTCGCGGTCGTTGACGCGGATGGTGGTGGTCATCTCGTCCAGTCCCACGGCACAGCCATAGGTGAGGAAGCGGGGCGCGCAGCCGGTCCGGCTGACCACATCCAGCGGGGTCACGCCCCGGGCCACATCGACAAAGTTCTCCGCCTGGCGGGGAATGTGGAAGCCGATGTAGTCGCACTGCAGCAGGCTGCCCACGATCTCACGGCGCCAGGGCAGCACATTGAACACGTCCGCTGACGGGAAATAGGTATGGTGGAAGAAGGCAATGGTCAGGTCCGGGCGCAGCTCCCTCAGGAACGCCGGCACCATCCAGAGGTTGTAGTCGTGCACCCAGACTACGGCATTCTCCGCCGCCTCCGCCGCGGCGCGTTCGGCGAACAGGCGGTTCACCTTGAGGAACACCTGCCAGTGGTCTTCGCGGAACGTTGCCCGCTCCCAGAAGGTGTGCAGGGTGGGCCAGAACGCCTCCTTGGAGAAGCGCTTGTAGAAGATGTCGACATCGTCCTTGGTCAGCTGCACCCGCGCCGCCCGCAGCCGGGCGTAGCGGCTGGTGTCCACCTCGGTGTGGGTCTCGAAGGCGCCGAGGGCCGGGTCGTGTACCGACCAGGCCACCCAGGAGCCGGCCTTGCCGTCAGCGAAGAAGCTCAGCAGGGTGGGAATGATGCCATTGGGAGAGGTGGGGCGGCGGCGCACCAGGCTGCCGTTCTCCACGGCCTCCTCGTAGGGCAGCCGGTGGTAAACGATCACCAGGTCGGACTTGCCGGGCTTGAGGATATCCCGGGCCTCCGCCGCCAGCCCGTGGGGCCCCAGGAAGCCGAAATGGCCGATGGCCTCGAGGATGCCGCCGCACCCGGACAGGGTGGCGTGGTAGACCCGGGCACGGCTCTCGGTGGCGTCCAGCAGCCCCGGCTCGGACTCGCCCACGCAGACGCCGATAAAGCCCTGCTCGAACATGGACAGGTCATTGAGTGTGTCTCCGGCCACCAGCACGTTTTCGGGGTCAGCTTCCAGATGTTCCACCAGATGTCGCAGGGTACGGCCCTTGTTGATCCCGGACGGCAGCACATCCAGATACTGGCCGGCGGAGTACAGCAGGTCACACCCGAGCTCATCCTCGACCAGCGCCACCATAGCATCCGTAACCGCTTCCGGCTGGCACAGGAACGAACAACGCCGTTCCTGGGGCACTTCCTGGCGCTGCAGGCCGGCAAAGGCGGCCATCGCATCCTCCACCACATGTTCACCGGGCCAGCGCTGCTCGACCTGCGCCTGAATGGTGGTGACCGGCTGCTGACTGCGACCGTCCACCACCGTGCAGCCCACGTCGCAGATGATGTAGTCCGGCTGCGGCAGGGTGGGGTCCGATAACAGCGGCAGTACCGATTCCAGGCCGCGCCCTGTGACGTACACCAGGGTCATGTCGGGGTGGGTGGAGATCAGCTGGTAGAGTTTCAGGCGATTCTCCGGATCGCCGGCGAGAAAGGTTCCGTCAAGATCGGTAGCAAGTATCACGGTCACTCCTGGCCCGGGGCCTCAGTTGCATGTGTCCTTGTCCCAGGTCTGGTGCAGGTTCTGTGCCGCTGACCTTTTTTCCACCGGCTTTTCAGGTACTAGCGGCCCTGTATCGGAACATGGCCCGGGCGCCGTTGGCTGCCTGCCGGTTTTTTGCACTACTATGGTGCGCCCCAGTCCCCCGACTTCTGCCGGTAGACTCCGCCCAGCCGGTCCAGCTCCGCCTCGTCGTAGAAGCCGGGGTCATCGAACAGATCCGGCTGGGTCTCATCAAACATCATCTGCAGTACCTCACCGCCGGTCTGCACCATGGGTTCGAAGTGGGCGGACTCGCCGGTCACCAGGTCCGAGACATGGCGGCGCCGGAGCACCACATAACCGGCCAGCAGAGCCAGTACACAGGCAATGTACAAAGGCAGGCCCTGGGGGCCGGCCAGGGACATCAGCGCACCGGCCAGCACTGGGGCCAGTGCGCAGCCGGCCCCATGGAGCACCAGCATGTCCGAAGAGCCGGAGACCACCTCGGAGGCCGACAACTGGTCGATCAGCTGGGCCACCGCCAGCGGGTAGAGAGCGAAGGCGAGTCCACCCCACAGGGCAAAGGCCACAAACAGCAGCTCCCGGGTCACCGCCAACGGTATGAGCAGGGCCACCACCGTGGCCGCGACGATCACCTGCAGCAGCACCCAGGGCCGGTCGTGGCTGTCGGAGTAGCGGCCGATGGGTATCTGCAGTACCGCGCCGCCGACAATGGCCAGGCTCATCACCATGCCCACCTCGGCGGCACCATAGCCCAGTGCCGATACATAGACCGGCGTCATTGCCCAGAAAGCGCCCATGGCGAGGCCCGAAAGCAGTGCCGCCGCCACCGGCAGGGGGGCCATTGTCAGCAGCGTGCGCAGCTTGCTGCCCGGACGCTCCGGCAGGGTGGGCTGCGGCCGGCTGGTGAGCGTGATGGGCAGCATGGCCCAGCAGATGAAAAGCGTCACCAGGGCAAAGAGCACGAAGGGCTCGCCCGTATCAAGCCTCAGCACCTGCTGGGCCAGGGCCAGCGCGCCCAGGTTCACCACCATGTAGACGGCAAAGATGCGCCCCCGCTCATGACGGGCGGACTGACTGTTGAGCCAGCTCTCGATTACGGTGATCAGGGTGATGTAGGACAGGCCGTAGATAAACCGCAGCACCAGCCAGAACCAGGGGTCAACCAGCAGCGCATGCACCAGCGCCGACGTGGCACAGAGCGAGGCACAGAATGCGAAAGTGCGTATGTGCCCCATACGCCGGATCAGCCGGCCGCTGACCCAGGTGCCGCAGATGAAGCCGACAAAATAGGCCGACATGATGGCCCCCAGCACCAGGCTGGGAAAGCCCGCCCGGGCACCCTGGAGGGTGATCAGGGTGTTGATCAGGCCATTACCCAGCAACAGCAGGGCAACACTCCACAGGATGGAGCGGATCGGCATGAGCAGATGGAGGTTGACCATGGCTGACTCCCAGCGAAGGACGGCGAGGTTTGCGGGCGTGCCCAGCCGAACGTTGCAGCAACCGTGCCAGCAAAAGAACGGGTTCCTTGACCGGCTGCCAGCACCGGATATAGTGTCGGCAGCCATAACACGGGGCCGTGCCCCGCCAGGGAGACACGATTCATGGAAGATCAGAGCCAGTTTCGCCTGCTGTCCGAGCGACGGTTCCTGCCCTTTTTTCTGGCCCAGTTCGCCGGTGCCTTCAACGACAACCTGTTCAAGAATGCCCTGCTGCTGATCGTTACCTAC
>JBMCIH010000149.1:0-5942 GCA_048617055.1 Marinobacter sp.
GTAGGCCAGCCGGGCTGCCGGCCACTGCCACCACAGATACCCTGCCAGGAAGCACAGCCACAGCACCACCGCGCCCGCGGTGAACAGGTCCGGCGACAGTGGCGTCTGGTCATACCGGCTATAGCTGGCCCGTATCAGTCCGCAGATGGCAAGCCCAAGCAGTATCCCGCCGATCACGTCAGAGAACCAGTGCACGCCCAGCATCACCCGGCTGAATGCCACCAGCAGCATGGGGATGCTGAACAGCAGATAGACCCGCCACCGCCTGGAGGGCCTCCACTCCCTTGCCACAAAGGCAGACGCCACGCCAAAGAAAGCGGTAATGCTGGTGGCATGACCGCTGGGGTAGGCATAGCTCGATGGCGGCTGACTGACCAGGGACGGCCGGGCCACAGCCAGCCCGTGTTTAAGCAGGGTGACGCTGATGGAGGTCAGCAGCAGCGCTGCCACCAGGTGGACCGCCGCACTGTAGTAGCCGCGAAACCACAAGGCCCCGGCCATGAGCAGGGTGCCCGTCACCAGAACCGGCGGGTCACCGGACAGGGTTAACAGCACCATAACCGGGTCGGTAAGCGGGTGCCGCATCAGGGCCGTCAGGTCCCTGAAGTAGGAGTCCAGGGGGGCGATAAGGTCGGTGGCCTGGCTGAAAAGGCTCCAAAGGATAAACAGGCCGAGGCCGCCGAGGGCCAGACTCAGGGAAGCCAGCGGAAACTCGCCCCCGGCCGCTGGCCGCTCGCTGTAGAAGGCCCGCCAGAACCGGTGGGTGGCGTTATAGTGGGCCATCCTTTGCTCTGTCCACTGGTACAGGCGGCTACGTCTGTGCAGGCCCAGCTGCAGGCGAACGAACAGGAAATAGGCCACCAGCAGAACGCCGGTTCCGCCTGCCGCCAGCCCATACAGCGCCGGGGGTATCGGTTCCGGCCTTGCCAGGGCAGCCCCGACGGCAAAGCCGGGCACCAGGTAGACGGGTGCCCAGACCAGGGCAGAGGCAATATTGACCAGCACGAACCGGCGCCGCGGCATATTGAAGGCACCGGCCACCAGGGGGATAAAGGGACGCACCGGCCCCACAAAGCGGCCGATCACCACGCTCTTACCGCCATGACGTGCAAAAAGTCCCTCGGCCCGTCGTAGCATGTACGGATGCCGGCGAAAGGGCCAGACCTGGTGAAGCCGGCCCCGCAGCCGGCGCCCGAGCCAGAAACTCAGGAAATCGCCAATAATGGCGCCGACAGCCCCCCAGACCAGGATCTCCGTCAGTGGTATTCCGCTTTTGCCGGCCAGTGCCGCAATGGCAAACAGCATGGCCACGCCCGGCACCAGAATGCCGGCAACCGCAAGTGACTCCAGCAGTGCCGTGGCGAAAATGGCCATGCTGACCCAGCCAGGATTGCCGGCCAGCCACTGGGTAAGGTCCTGGATGGCGCCCTCCATCAGGCGACCCGTCGGGGATCCGCGCTGAACCAGACGTGGTCGTGGCCACGCCGGCAGGCCTCCTCTAGGGCGTCCGTGGCCCGTTGCCGCAGCCGTTCTGCCAGACTGTCCTGGCTGATATGGGTGGTAGCCCCCACACTGACCGTCATGCGCCCGACCTGGGGCCAGCTTGCCTCGGCAATGCTGCGGCGTATGCGCTCAGCCGTCACCCGGGCGCCTTCTTCGGGGGTGAACGGCAGAATCAGGCAGAAACGGCCACGGCCCAGAAAGTACAGGGTATCGCCGGCTCGGATCAGGCTGAAAAGATGTTCGGCAAGCTGGCGATAGAGCGTCTGCATCTGCTCCCGGCCAAGCAGCTCCCGGATCTGGTCCTGGTGATCAATGTCCATCATCAGTACCGACACCGGGTGGGTGGTGGCCTTGGCCCGGCTGATTTCCTTCTGCAGGGTTTCGTCCAGAAAGCGGGCGTTGTGGGCGCCGGTGAGGGGATCTATGATAGCCAGATCCTCGGCGGACTGGGCCATGTGGTCGTAGTGCCAGCTGGTCAGCCCGGCGCTGGCCATCAACAGGATAACCGCCATGATGGCGGGCAGGCTGTCAGCCGCCGGCAGGTCCCAGGCGAGAATAACGGCCAGCACCACGGCCGCCGGCACCGTGACCTTCAGCGCCGAGCGCAGCGGCAGCACCAGAAACGCAAGGATCAGTACCGGCAGGCTCCAGAATACCGCCGCGGCACCATTGCCGGACCAGGCCATAACCAGTAGCAGAAGCTCCATCAGTACCAGCGTGGGCAGGTGGCCCCGGGCCCGTAGCTGGTAGCTGCTGACCGCGAGGGTATAGGCGCAGCCGCCAAGACTGACGGCGCTCAGGCCCGCTGCCAGATAGAACAGGGGGTAAAAGCCGTAACGCAGGTTCTGCAATGCCAGCACTGCGAACACCAGGGCGCTCAGCCCGTAAGCTGCGGCGCTGGCCTGGGTTCTCAGTCGGGTTTCGGTCATGTCGTGGCGCTCCCTTCAGCCTCGGGTGGTGGCGTGTGGGACCAGGTGCTCAGGGCCTGCACCCGGTTGCCCCCTCGCTTCTGCGCCCGCTGCAGGGCACTGGCCACCGACTGTTGCAGGGTGTCGGCATCGTCGCCGATGTTCAGGCCGGCGACACCGGCGCTGACGGTCACATTCAGCCCGTGGGACTCCAGCAGGGCCATGATGCCCAGGCGCAACTGCTCGGCCCGCTTGCCGGCGCCGGCAGTTGCCATGCCAGGCAGGATGATCAGAAACTGCAGGTCGGCCACCCGGTACCAGGTGTCGAACTCCCGCAGGCGGGAGTGGAGGTAACGTCCGATTCGGGGCAACAGGGCCTGTATGTCGGTATCCGCGTCGGGCGCGCTGAGGTGGGTGTCCAGGCCCAGCATCACCACCGACAGATCGAGCCCTTCCCGCTCGCTGCGCTGGATCTCCTTGTACAGATCGGCGGTCAGGTAGGTCCGGCTGGCGGCCTGGGTGAGCTCATCCGAGCGCCGCAAGGGAATCAGCTGACGGGCCTTGTATTCCCGCATCAGAAAGAACACTCCGGCCAGCGCCGCAGTCAGGGCCAGTGGTGCAATAATCTGATGACGCAGGGGGGCCGCGGCGGTGCCCAGGCCGACCAGCAGCACGGCCATGGTGAGCACTGTGAGGGGAACCGCCAGTTTGCCCGGTATCAGGCCGAGCACAATCAGCGGCAAAATGAAAAACCAGTACTCCAGTGCCGTGGTGTCGAACCAGAGCGCGGCCACCAGAATCAGGGCAAGCGCCAGCACCAGAAGCTGGTTCCCCAGCTGCCACAGGCGCCAGTGACCGGAGCGGGGCAATGCCGGACTGGTCCAGATCACTCCGCCGGTAACCAGCGCCGCCAGCGCGGTGAGCACATCACCCACGATCAGGCAGAATACGGACAGCGCCAGCAGTGCGGAACTGCCCAGCCAGGCGAGTCGGCTCAGTATAAATCGCTCAGCCTTCTGGGCCATGATGTCGTCCTTCCTGAAGTTGCTGTCGCTGGACTGTGGTCACTGCCAATGATAACACCAATGTGTCAAACGCGCCGTGGTCGGGCATAATAGCGGCCTGAAATATACAGACGCACCAGTACCAGAAGCGGAGTCACCCAACCATGGATATTGCAGCCTACATGGCGGAGACCGGCCAGCAGGCCCGTCAGGCAGCGACCGCCATTGCCCGTTCCTCGACGGCCACCCGCAACCGTGCCCTGCTGGCTACGGCCAAGGCCCTGGACGGTGCCCGTGCCGAGCTTGCCGATGCCAACCGGAAGGATCTGGACAATGGCCGTAGCAGCGGCCTGAAAGCGGCCATGCTGGACCGGCTGGAGCTGACCCCGACCCGTATCGACGGCATGATCGAAGGGCTGCAGCAGGTGGCGGCACTGCCGGACCCCATTGGTGCGATTACCGGGATGAACTACCGGCCCTCTGGCATCCAGGTGGGCAGGATGCGGGTGCCGCTCGGAGTGATCGGCATCATTTACGAGTCCCGGCCCAACGTCACCGTGGAAGCGGCCAGCCTGTGCCTCAAGGCCGGTAACGCTACCATACTGCGGGGTGGCTCGGAAGCGATTCATTCCAACCAGGCGATTGCCCGCTGCCTGACGGAAGGCCTGAAGGCCGCCGGTCTGCCGGAAACCTCTGTCCAGGTCATCCGCACCACCGACCGGGCCGCGGTGGGGGAACTGATCACCATGCCGCAGTTTGTGGACGTGATCGTGCCCAGGGGCGGCAAAAGCCTGATCGAGCGCATCAGCCGAAATGCCCGGGTTCCGGTAATCAAGCACCTCGATGGCGTGTGCCATGTCTACCTGGACGCCCACGCCGACCCGGAGAAGGCGCTGAAAATAGCGATCAACGCCAAGACCCAGCGTTACGGCACCTGCAATACCATGGAAACCCTGCTGGTGGACCGGGAAATCGCCGACGATATCCTGCCGCTGCTGGCGGGGGCGTTCCGCGAACATGCGGTGGAACTGCGGGGCTGTGACGCCAGCCGGGCCATAGTGCCTGATATGGTTGCCGCCACCGAGGATGACTGGTACGAGGAATACCTGGGGCCGGTTCTGGCGGTGCGAGTGGTGGACGGACTCGACGGCGCCATCGAGCATATCAACCGATACAGCTCGCAGCATACTGACAGCATCGTTACCGAAAACTACACCCGTGCCCGCCGGTTTATCACCGAGGTGGATTCCAGCTCCGTGATGGTGAACGCCTCTACCCGGTTTGCTGACGGTTTTGAGTACGGCCTCGGCGCCGAAATCGGCATTTCCACCGATAAGATCCACGCCAGGGGGCCGGTGGGGCTCGAGGGACTCACCTCCGAAAAATACGTGGTGTTCGGCGACGGCCATATCCGGACCTGATGATGCACGTAATCTACGGAGGCACCTTCGACCCGATCCACAATGGCCACCTTCGGGTGGCCATTGAGTTGAGGGAGCGCCTGGGCATCGACCGGATTCACCTGGTGCCGAGCCATGTTCCCCCCCACCGGGATGAGCCGGGCGGCTCCAGCGAGGAGCGCCTGGCGTTGCTGTCGCTGGCGCTGGAGGACGAGCCCGGCCTGGCGGTGGACACCCGCGAGCTGGCCCGTGGCGGCTCGTCCTATACCGCAGACACCCTGAACCAGCTGAGGCAGGAACTGGGGCCGGACGCGCCTCTGGCCATGGTGGTGGGCACCGACGCTTTTGCCGCGTTTGATCAATGGCGGGAGTGGGGACGGATTCCGGAACTTGCCCATATTATTCTGGTCACACGGCCCCAGGGAGAGTTAACGCCCGGATCGCCGCCCCATCAGATGCTGGCGCAGCGCCGGGTGCGGGATGTCGCGGCCCTCAAAGGCGCTCCGGCCGGGCGTATTCTGGAGGTTGATCCACCGCTGCTGGAGATATCGGCCACCGGCATTCGCGAACGGCTGCAGCAGGGGCGCTCGATCCGCTATCTGGTGCCGGACGCGGTGCTCGCCAGAATCGCTCAGGCCGGGCTCTATCGCGATGAGCGCAGGCACTGATTGGTGGTACACTATTGAGCGTACCCATTCCCTGTACCCGGCCTTCGCCGGGCACATGACACAGGATCATTATGCAGGCAAATGAACTGAAAGATATTGTTATTGAGGCACTGGAGAACGTCAAAGCGAAAGATATCAGTGTGATCGATGTGACTGACCGTACCAGCGTGACCGACTACATGGTGCTTGCCAGCGGTACGTCCGGCCGTCACCTGCGCTCGCTGGCGGAGGCGGTGGTCAGTGAAATGAAAGACCGGGGCATCCGCGAGGCCTCGGTCGAAGGGGGTGACGCCAGCGACTGGATTCTGGTGGACCTGGGGGATGTGGTGGTTCATGTGATGATGCCCGCGACCCGCGAGTTCTATGACCTCGAGCGCTTGTGGCGGGACGCCCCTGGGCTGGGTGCTGCCGGCAGCGAGTAGTATGAGGCTGAAGTTGGTCTGTGTGGGCCAGAAAATG
>JBMCIH010000150.1:0-5925 GCA_048617055.1 Marinobacter sp.
GCCGTTGCCCTTGAGCACGTCGTAGAATTCCTGCCAGTCGATCTCGCCGAAGTCATAGTGACCGCGCTCCTCGTTCCACTTCAGGTCCGGGTCTGGCGCAGTACAGCCCAGGAATTCCAGCTGGGGTACCGTCTGGTCAATGAACATCTGGCGCAGTTCGTCGTTGCTCTTGCGCTTGATTTTCCAGGCCATGGACTGCTGGGAGTTGGGGGACTGGTCATCGGACGGGCCGAACATCATCAGCGAGGGCCACCAGAAGCGGTTGATGGAATCCTGCACCATCTCTTTCTGCTCTTCGGTGCCTTCCCGCATCATGTCCAGCAGGATCTGGTAACCCTGACGCTGGTGGAAGCTCTCTTCCTTACAGATGCGGATCATTGCCCGGGAGTAGGGCCCGTAGGAGGTCCGCTGCAGGACCACCTGGTTGACGATGGCGGCGCCATCCACCAGCCAGCCGATGGTGCCCATGTCCGCCCAGCTCAGGGTGGGATAGTTGAAGATGGACGAGTACTTCACCTTGCCCTGGTGCAGCTTGTCGATTTCCTCATCCCGGTCGGCGCCGAGGGTTTCCATGGCGCTGTACAGGTAAAGACCGTGTCCGGCCTCGTCCTGGATCTTGGCCATCAACTGCAGTTTGCGCTTCAGGGTGGGTGCGCGGGTTACCCAGTTGCCTTCCGGCAGCATACCCACCACTTCCGAATGGGCGTGCTGGGAAATCTGGCGTATCAGGGTCTTGCGGTACCCCTCCGGCATCCAGTTCTTGGGCTCGATCTTGGTTTCTGCGTCAATCTTGAGCTGGAACTCGCGCTCCTCGGGAGACATCTCCTCAAGGGATTTGACGCGCTTGGCGCCGGTTTCAACGAGTTGTGCGTACATGGTGTGCCTCCGGTTCCGGTAATCAGGTTCCTGTTCCGGGTCTGTACCCTGCTGCGCGTATGCGCCTGGGCTGCCCGCCGAACCTGCTGGTCGTTGAGTTTATTATTTATGATACCTTGTGAAATATCAAGGTTATATTTATTGTATCACAATAGGTTTAAGAATATCTTGGAATAACCCGATCGGGGTCTATTCATAAGGATCTATTTGTTTGTTTTTATTGGAGTATGACTTTTTACCTGTTGGGCCAGGATATGATACATAAAGAGCATCAATGCCTATGATTATAAAGCTTAATACGCAGAAAAAAGCCCCGCCGAAACGGGGCAGGTCAGGACATCAGGAGATCTGCCTGACACGATGACCCGTCACTTGCGCCGGTCGAAGACCCGCTTGGCCTTGCCCTCGGAGCGCGCCAGGCGGCCCGGTTCAGTGATCTCGATGCGGGTGCTGATGCCGATAAATGACTTGATGTTATGGGCCAGGGTCTTGCCGTATTGCTGCCGCTCAGCGGCGTCCGCGCTGGCATGTTCCGGCTTGAGCTCGCAGCGGATGTCCATGCAGTCCAGGTTGCCGTCCTTGTAGACTTCGATTTCATAGTGCGGCGAAAGCTCCTGAACCCGCAGGATCTGCTCCTCGATCTGGCTGGGGAACACGTTGACACCGCGGATGATCAGCATGTCGTCACTGCGACCGGTAATCTTGTCGATACGGCGCATGGGGCGGGCTGTGCCCGGCAGCAGCCGGGTCAGGTCACGGGTGCGGTAGCGCAGGATCGGCAGTCCTTCCTTGGTCAGGGTGGTAAAGACCAGTTCCCCGTATTCGCCGTCCGGCAGTACCTCGCCGGTCTCAGGGTTGATGATTTCCGGATAGAAGTGGTCTTCCCAGATGGTGGGGCCGTCTTTCGTTTCGATGCACTCCATGCCCACGCCGGGCCCCATGACCTCCGACAGGCCGTAGATGTCCAGCGCGTCTATGCCCATGCGTTCCTCGATTTCCACCCGCATAGCGTTGGTCCAGGGCTCCGCGCCGAAGATGCCCAGTCGCAGTGGCAGGTCGTGGGGGTTGATGCCCTGGCGCTCGATTTCATCCGCCAGGTTCAGCATATAGGACGGGGTGACCATAATGATATCGGGCTGGAAGTCCTTAAGCAGCTGCACCTGCTTTTCGGTCTGGCCGCCGGACATGGGAATGACGGTACAGCCGAGCTTCTCGGCCCCGTAGTGGGCGCCCAGGCCACCGGTGAACAGACCATAGCCGTAGGCCACATGGACCTTGTCGCCGGCATGACCGCCGCCGGCCCGGATGGAACGGGCTACCACGTTGGCCCAGGTGTCAATGTCCTTCTGGGTGTAGCCGACCACTGTCGGTTTGCCGGTGGTGCCGCTGGAGGCATGAATACGGACGATCTGCTCCATGGGAGTGGCGAACATGCCGAACGGGTAGTTGTCCCGCAGGTCGTTCTTCATGGTGAAGGGGACCTTGGCCAGGTCCTCCAGCGTGTTGATGTCCATGGGCTTGAGGCCGATCTTGTCGAACGCGTCGCGGTAGAAGGGCACGTTGGTGTAGGCGTGGTTGATGCTCCAGCGCAACCGTTGCAGCTGTTCATGCCGCAGCTCGTCAATGCTGGCGGTCTCCAGGTGATCAAGGGGGCCGATTTTCTGCATGGGTAATGTCATGGTGCTATTCCCGATTTTGGACTTGTTGGTGAGTTCGTGGGTCTACCGGTGGTTGCTGTTACGTGTCGCCCTGTTCGCGAACGCTGCCCTGGACCTGATAGGACTTGCCGCGGAACAGCGCGACGGTCCTGCCATCCTGATTGGTGATTTCAATGTCGTAGACGCCGGTGCGTCTGCCCCTGGCACGCTCGGTGGCGGTTGCGGTAAGCCGGTCGCCCAGCTGGCCGGCGGCCATGTACTCGATACTGCAGCCGGAGGCGACGGTGGCCCTGTCATAGGTGTTGCAGGCGAAGGCAAACGCGGAGTCAGCAAGGGTGAACAGGTAGCCGCCGTGGCAGTTGCCGTGGCCCTGGATCATGCGCTCGTCCACCGTCATGGTGAGGGTGGCGGTGCCCGGGCCGACGGCGGTGATTTCCATGCCCAGGTTCTGGCTGGCCTGGTCGCGGCTGAACATGGCGTCGGCGCACTGTTCAGCCAGGGTCTGGGGGTCGGGTTGGGTCATTGTTGTTGGCTCCCGGTTTGGCAAAGGGTATCGCGGGCAATGGCTGGCGGTGCCCTCCTGGCTCAGCGGCCTTTGAAGCGGGGCTGACGCTTCTCCATAAAGGCGGCAACGCCTTCCCGGTAGTCCTCGCTCTGGCCGGCCTGGCGTTGCAGGTCCCGCTCCAGGTCCAGTTGTTCATCCCAGGTGTTGGTAGTGCTGGCGTTGAGGGCCTGTTTGATCAGTGCCAGGCCGGCGGTTGGCTGGCTGGCGAAGTGTTCGGCCATCCGGCGGGTCTCTTCCGCCAGGGCGTCGTCATCCACGCAGCGCCAGATCAGGCCCCAGGCCTCCGCCTGCTCTGCACCGATCTTGTCCCCCAGCAGGGCCATACCCTTGGCGCGGGCCATGCCGGCCAGTCGCGGCAGGAGCCGGGTGCCGCCGGAGTCCGGTACCAGTCCAAGCTTGCAGAAGGCCTGTACGAAGCTGGCGGAGCGGCCTGCGAGCACAATGTCGCAGCTCAGCGCGATATTGGCGCCGGCGCCGGCGGCAACACCATTGACGGCGCAGATGACCGGTACCGGCAGCTCACGCAGGGTTCGGATCAGCGGGTTGTACCAGGTTTCGATGGAGTAACCGAGATCCGGGGCCTCGTCCCCGGGAGCCACGTTGCGGTCGCTCAGATCCTGTCCGGCACAGAAGCCGCGCCCGGCACCGGTCAGTACCAGTACCCGCACGGAGTCATCCTGCCGGACACGGTCCAGTGCAGCCCGCAGGGCTTCGTGCATGTCGGTATTGAAGCTGTTGAGGCTTTGGGGGCGGTTGAGGGTAACGGTCGCGACTCCCTGCTCGATGGCAAGGAGGATGCTGTCTTGTGACATGATGGACTCCGCTTGTTCTTGTGTCCTGGCTGCAGGCCAGGTGTGCTACCCAGTATATTCAGTAATTGACACTAGTCAATAATAGAGAAATTGATTTGTGTATCGCTTTTGGCCGTAGGGTGGATCGGCAAACGCCGGGCGATGGCGCGCCTCTGCTGCCGCAAATCGTGTTGAGATATCGAAGGTCGGCACAGGAATCGCCGGCAGGTTTCTGGTGGCGAGGTCTGCTGGTTCTGATACATAAAAATCTGTTTATGCATTCGTTGCATGTTGTTTTTACGGGGTAACGGCCCACCCCCGGCGCTGCTATAATGACGGTTTGGCCGGTGGCGACAGGCTTGTCGTACTGTCCGGCCCGTTCTGGTGGCAGGTTACTGGAGACCTTCATGTCGAAAGAGCATCTCGTGATTTTTGATACCACCCTGCGGGATGGCGAGCAGAGCCCCGGGGCCACCATGTCCCGGGCCGAGAAGCTGCGGATCGCCAAGGCACTGGAAAAGCTGCGGGTGGACGTGATCGAAGCCGGCTTTGCTGTTGCCAGCCAGGGCGATTTCGAGGCCGTGCGGGGCATTGCCGAAAGCGTGCGGGAGTCCACCATCTGCAGCCTGGCGCGGGCGCTGGATACGGATATCGACCGTGCGGCCGAGGCGATCCGTCCTGCCGAGCGGCCGCGCATACACACCTTTATCGCCACCTCACCCATCCATATGAAGCACAAGCTGATGATGGAGCCGGAGCAGGTCATCGAGCAGGCTGTCCGGTCTGTCAGGCGGGCGCGCAACCATGTGGAGGATGTGGAGTTCTCCTGTGAGGATGCGGGGCGTTCCGAGCTGGATTTCCTGTGCCGGATTATCGAGGCCGCCATTGAGGCCGGTGCCCGCACCATCAACATTCCCGACACGGTGGGCTATGCGATTCCCGAGCAGTTCGGCGAAACCATCGGCAAGATCATGAACCGTGTGCCCAACGCCGACAAGGCGGTGTTCTCGGTGCACTGCCACAACGACCTGGGGCTGGCGGTGGCCAATTCCCTGGCCGCGGTCCGCCATGGTGCCCGCCAGGTGGAATGCACCATCAACGGCCTGGGTGAGCGGGCCGGCAATGCCTCGCTGGAAGAGCTGGTGATGGCGGTGCGCACCCGGCAGGATCTGTTCGAGGTGGATACCCGCATCGACACACAGCATATCGTGCCGGCGTCCAGGCTGGTGTCCACCATTACCGGGTTCCCGGTCCAGCCCAACAAGGCCATTGTCGGTGCCAATGCCTTCGCCCATGAGTCGGGCATCCACCAGGACGGCGTACTCAAGCACCGGGAAACCTACGAGATCATGCGGGCCCAGGACGTGGGCTGGCACACCAACAGCCTGGTGCTGGGCAAGCATTCGGGCCGTAATGCCTTCCGTACGCGGTTGCTGGAACTGGGAATCCAGTTCGAGACGGAGACCGAGCTGAACGAGGCCTTTACCCGTTTCAAGGCGCTGGCGGACCTCAAGCACGAGATTTTCGACGAGGACCTGCAGGCCATCGCCAGCGACACCCGCCAGAAGGAGGAGGACGGCCGTTACGGCCTGGTCTGCATGCAGGTCTGCTCGGAGACCGGTGTAGTCCCGAAAGCCAGCGTCACCCTGCTGGTGGAGGGCCGCGAGCACACGGTTGAGGCGGAAGGCAGCGGGCCGGTGGACGCCACCTTCAAGGCCATCGAGTCGCTGGTGGATTCCGGCTGCAACCTGCAGCTTTACTCGGTGAACGCCATCACCAGCGGCACCGACGCCCAGGGTGAAGTGACCGTGCGCCTGGAAAGGGGCGGTCGCATCGTCAATGGGGTGGGCGCCGATACCGACATTATTATCGCCTCCGCCAAGGCCTACATCGAAGCCCTGAACCTGATCAGCCGGAGCGGTGTCCGCGAGCACCCCCAGGGCGGTGGCGTGTGATCACCTTGAACCGGGCCAGCCCCGGGCGGGTCGGTGGCTATGAATGAAGCCCGGCGCCAGTTTGCCCTGGGTGTGGCGGG
>JBMCIH010000151.1:0-5879 GCA_048617055.1 Marinobacter sp.
CTGCGCATCAGCCGTGAGGAAGACCTGCTGACACAACAGGAAACCACCCGCATTCTGGTGCGGGGCATGGCCCACGAGATCAAGAACCCGCTGGGGGGCATTCGCGGCGCGGCCCAGCTGCTGGACCGGGAACTGGACGACGAAGACCAGAAGGAATACACCCAGGTCATCATTGCCGAGGCGGACCGCCTGCGGGGCCTGGTGGACCGAATGCTCGGTCCCAACCGGGCACTGAGGTTTGCACCAACCAACATCCATGAGGTGCTGGAACGGGTGCGCACCCTGCTGGAAGCCGAGAGCCGCGGGCGCCTGAATTTTCGCCGCGACTACGACGTCAGCCTGCCGGAGTTCCCCGGCGACAAGGAACAGCTGATCCAGGCTTTCCTCAATATCGCCCGCAACGCCATGGAAGCGGCCTTTGAGTACCGGGACGGGCCCTGCAGTGACGAACCGCCAACGATCACCTTCCGGACCCGGGTACTGCGCCAGTTCACCATCGGCCAGCGGCGTCACCGGCTGGTGTGCCGGGTCGACATTATCGACAACGGGCCCGGCATTGCCCCGGACCTGTTGCAGAACATCTTCTACCCCATGATCAGCGGCCGGGCCAACGGCACCGGCCTGGGGCTGTCCATTACCCAGAGCATCATCGGGCAGCACCACGGGCTGGTGGAATGTGAGAGCGAGCCCGGCAAGACCGACTTTATTATCTTTCTGCCGCTGGAGGAGACACGATGAGTCAACCGGCAAACGTCTGGATCATCGATGATGACCGCAGCATCCGCTGGGTGCTGGAGCGCGCCCTGACCCAGGCCGGTATGGCGCCCAGGGTGTTCGAGAATGGCGACAACGTGATGATGCGCCTGGAGCACGAGGAGCCGGATGCCATCATCAGCGACATTCGCATGCCGGGTATCGACGGCATTGCCCTGCTTTCACGGGTGGTGGAACAGCATCCGGACGTGCCGGTGATCATCATGACCGCCCACTCCGACCTGGAGAGCGCCGTCACCAGCTACCAGAGCGGAGCCTTCGAGTACCTGCCCAAACCCTTCGACGTGGACGACGCCGTTGCCCTGGTCAAGCGGGCCGTGGCCCACAGCCATGAGCGCCGCGCCAGCGCTGAACCCGCCGTCGAGTCACCTCACCGCAGTGCGGAGATCATTGGCGAGGCGCCGGCCATGCAGGAGGTGTTCCGCGCCATCGGCCGGCTCTCACACTCCAACATCACGGTACTGATCAACGGCGAAAGCGGCACCGGCAAGGAACTGGTGGCCCAGGCCCTGCACAACCACAGCCCCCGCGCCAGCCACCCGTTCATTGCCCTGAACATGGCGGCCATTCCCAAGGACCTGATCGAATCGGAACTGTTCGGCCATGAGAAGGGCGCTTTCACCGGGGCCGGCGCCGCCCGCCAGGGCCGCTTCGAACAGGCCAACGGCGGCACCCTGTTCCTGGATGAGATCGGCGACATGCCCGCCGACACCCAGACCCGGCTGTTGCGGGTACTGGCGGACGGCGAATTCTACCGGGTAGGCGGCACTACCCCCATCAAGGTGGATGTGCGCATTATCGCCGCCACCCACCAGGATCTGGAAAAACTGGTGGACGCCGGTTCCTTCCGGGAAGACCTGTTCCATCGCCTCAACGTGATCCGCGTGCACCTGCCCAAACTGTCGGAGCGGCGGGAGGACATCCCCCGGCTGATGCAGCACTTCCTCAAACGGGCCGCAAAAGAGCTGGCGGTAGAGCCCAAGATCCTGCGCCCCGAGGCGGAGGAATACCTCACCACCCTGCCCTGGCCCGGCAATGTCCGCCAGCTGGAGAACACCTGCCGCTGGCTGACGGTGATGGCCAGCGGCCGCGAAATTCACATCGACGACCTGCCGCCGGAACTGCTGCAGCAGGCGGAAACCCCCGCCACCGGCCAGACCTGGCAGGAAGGCCTGCGCAACTGGGCAGAACAGGAGCTGCGCCGGGGCAAGAAAGGCATTCTGGACACGGCGGTGCCGGAGTTCGAGAAGATCATGATCGAGACCGCCCTGAAGCATACCGGCGGCCGGCGCCGGGACGCCTCCATCCTGCTGGGCTGGGGCCGCAACACCCTGACCCGCAAGATCAACGAGCTGGGCATGGACCATGAGGAGGTGGACGAGCACTGAGGCTCCTCCGCCCGCCCAGGCCCATTCAATCGTGCACTTCGCGCCAGTAGATTATCCGGTCGTGGCCGCGGTAGACGCCGAAGGTGGCGGTGGCTGACGGGCCCTGAAGACTGTTATCGCCGTTCCAGGCGTGCTGCTGCCAGTCAGGCAGGTTCTGCCAGGTCAGATCGTCTTCCCCACGCTCTCCGTTCGGCTCCAGCACCAGCGGTTCCGCCGCACCGGCAACAAAAGTTCCGCTCTCACCCCGACTCGCCAGCGTGTGGTGCTGCTCTTCATCCTGCAGGTCCGAATCCACTGCCCAATCCGTACAGGTATCGTCTGCGTTGACCGCAAAGCCGCTACCGGTCCAGTACTCCATGTAGAAGGGCATCAGCAACTGATCGGCGGTCTCCGGCCCGTAGACGTTCTCCAGGGTTCTGCGACCGTAAAATATTTCGCCATTGGCGGTGGGTTCGAGGGATACCGGAACACTACCGGTACCGCTGCCCAGGGCAGCCACATCGTCCTGATCGATAATATCTTCAATACTGAAGGTCAGTGACGGGGTAAACGGAGTCACTACCGCCTCAACAGACTTGTCATAGCGGATGGCATCTGCGGTGGAATACCGGTAAAGGATCGGCTCGCCATCATTGCGCGGCGTAATTTCGCCAATGCTGTCATCAACAATCACCGGGTAGGGAGTCGTGCCATCGTCCAGCCGAACGCTGTCATCTGCCGACGGCCAGGTCCTGCTGATACCATCCGGCGAAAGCCGCATGAAGCCGCCGAACAGGTAATTGCGGGTTTGCGTTCCGGCCAGGTTTCGCGGCTCGATGCTGACCTGGGGCAGCACCACCCAGTTGGTGGCCTGGCCACTGTAGGTGAAGCCTCCGGTACCGCCGCAGGCCATGTCGATGGCGCCGTCATCGTCAACGGTCACCGTAAAATGATCAGGCACGAAACGCCCCACTGGCCCGGAGGTGCCGTTCATGCGAACGGTACGCTCACTGCCGGCCCTCAGGTAGTCACCATCCTCGATCCCGCCGGCAAGGTCGATAATGCCCACCTCCGCGAAACTGAAACCGCTCACCTCGGCCACGCCACCGCTGAAGTCGTCCGTCTGCAATTGCGGACCAGCCAGCCCGGGGTTGTCTCCGGCTGCCGGTGCCAGCAGGTCAGCGGCCAGCGCCACCTGCTCGCCCTCCTTGCCAAAGGATGGGGCAAAACCGTTGTCCATCAGGTTGGCACCTTCATCGGCGACACCATCGCCGTTGGTGTCATCCGCGCCATCATACAGGGCCCCGCCGGCACGCAGGGTGAAGTCCTCCCCCGCCGCCTGGAAAACCGGCCCCGAGGCGTCCTGCGCCCCGGGGTTGCCGTCCACCTCCAGGGCGAGGGCAAAGGGCCGGGCTGTCCATGGGGCACTGGCGGAGGCGGAGATGACCGGCAGGGGGGCTCCGTCCGCGTCCTGGACAAAGCCGCTGGTGTCATCCCGCAGGTTGAGGGTATAGCGGCCCACATCCCCCGGGGTAAGGGCAAACGCGCCGACACCGCCGTCAAAGCCGATTGCAAGATTGTTGGCGGATGGCGCCGAGTCCGGCGGCGTCACCGAACCCTCCGACGAGGTCAGTTCAGGCGCCTCGCCCCCCGGGTCATCCGTTGCCCGGTCCAGCCACGCCTTCAGCCCGAAGGTGCCGTCGTACTCTTCGGCGACCCCGCACTCACCGCTGTCCGGATCCCGCTTCAGCATACTGACCTGATAGCTGTGGGGCCGGCCGGCGATCAGATCGTCCCCCAGTGCATCGGCGGTTTCAATGTACAGGGCATTTTCCGCAAAGGTGATCGGATCGCTGGTGGTGCTGATATCATTTCCCGGGTCGTTGGCGGTGATTGTCAGTACGTCGGCGTGGGTGTTGGAGAGCAACAACCTGACCTCACCATTATCGGCCCCGACAAACTGATAACTGGCCTGCCCGTCATCACTGGAGTCTGGTTCTGGATTCAGTACACCGGACGCCTCCGTCCGGCTCCAGCGTCCGTGACTGCTGCTGGTACCAAGGTCGACAGTGCCCTCATAGGTTTCTGCTGTCGCACCATCGGAATCGACCGCGGTGATTGTCACTGATAGCGGGGCGCAAACCGATGCCTGAGACGATGCCTGAACCCGCAAATATGCCGGTCCCGGGAAGGCAGGGCTGCCATCATTGCTTTTTCCGGGACTTTTTTCACCACTGCCACCGGGTTCAAGGCTCCAGTCACCCGTGCCGTCAGGCAAGCGAACCAGGTTCTTCGTATTGGAAGAAGGTGCCTGCCATTCGTAGGGCAGATCACAACCAGGCAATGAGCCGGAGCGCCTGAAGGAGCCAACAGCCATATAATCGATGAGATCACCATTGCTGTCCCTCAGGGTAACGTCCATTCCCCGATCCTTCTGATTTCCCTGAGTACCAAGATCAATGAAAGCGCGGTTAACCAGGGTATTGTCGGCAATGATCCAGGGAAAACCGCTATCGTCCATCGACCCAACGTCGACCGGTCCTGAACAACCTGAGCTGGTGCATGACTCTAGCGTCCAGTCAGAGTAAAAGGAATGAGTCAGACCGGAATCCAGAATTCTTATTTCTATGAAAGCGTCAGCGTCTGCTCCTTCAGACTGCTTGAATACTTCGTTAATCGTTGCATTCCCGATATCCGTCGAACAGGTATCAGCAAATACTTCAGCTGAAGTAACGGAAACCGCTACGGCTAACCACATCCAGACAGCAAGCCTTGAGCACTGCAGAAAATAAAGATTCATCGCACCCGTACCTCAACTTCCCGAGCGGCCTGTTCGGCGCCGGCGCCACAGATACCCGTGCTGACAAACCGGTAGAGAGTATCACCACCGGAGCCCTTCACGTCCGACACATCCGTGGTATCACAGCGCAGGGCCGCCCGGCAGCCATTCAGGCCAGAGGTGGCGAAGGAAATCTCCCAGCCCGCGTCACAGCTGCGCCCATGGTGCAGAACATCCGTCACACCGGCCTGGGCCCCGCTCTCCGCCGCCATAAAGGCCCGCTGGGAGAGGATCTGCAGATCGATGGCATCACCGCTGCGCTGTTGCAGCTGGGCCATGGCCACCACCAGCAGGGCCAGCACCGTGATGATGAACAGGGCAACCGGCAGGCCGGCGCCCTGCTGCTGGTACGGGAGGCGATCAGGGCACATTGCGGATCTGGACCTCCTGATTGAAGGTGGTGGTTTCGCCACTGTCGGCGTCGGTGTCCGCCACCGTAAAGCCGAACCGGACCACCGCCGCCCGCTGCAAGGTGGCCGGCTCCACCGTAAAGCTGGCCGACTCCGGGACCAGGTTCGCGGCCAGCACGGCGGCATCACCGCCGGATGGTGGCGTCGCCTGGTTCAGGTTGCGGCCGTAACCTTCATAGCGGACCAGCCGGTCGCCCTGCTGGCAGACGCTGACCGGCTGGCCGACCAGGTACAGGCGTCGCTCCGGGGAGCGCTGGGCAAAGCGGTGCTCCCCGGTCAGGGGCACCACATCGTCGCCTGCGGCAAACCCGCCTTCCACAGGTGGTGATACTGGCCCCGGGTCCGTCGACCCATAAAGCGCAGACTGCCCCGTGCCGTAGCCGTACACAATCGCCCTGAGGGGCTCGACCACCGGCGACAGGGTCGCGGCGGGAACAATGGCAACCTCATCCCGGTCCGGCGGACGGGTCAGGCTCTTATACAGCGTGG
>JBMCIH010000152.1:0-5868 GCA_048617055.1 Marinobacter sp.
CAACCAAACTGGTTGAGGTTTTGGATATTACAGGTAAAAACGATTATTCAACCAGCCAACGGGCCGCATATTCACGCACTACTTCACCAACTGCGCCACCGGTACCGCCAATGGGTGTGAAGTGGGTACCAGAAGTAGTTTCCTGAGTGTAGCGGGTGGAGTTGCTGCGGCAGTTTCGGCCATTGGACGGGAGCGCCGGTGCCAGAAAGTCCCCGGTACTGAAGATACAGACTACATCGGTATCGCTGGAGACCGGTCGGCTGATACGGGTAGTGAAAACAGTGTCGGGCTGGACAGCGATGACACAGTCCGCATCAAGCCGATTCGCGGCGTTGAATGAACCACCGCCACCCTGCGAGTGACCGGAAGTACAGACTTTCGGGTCTGAACCGACAATGTTACTGTAGCGGCTCTTCGCCTGGTTGACCGCACTTTCCACGTCCCGGCCATCGCCGGACTGGGTGGTTGTGGCAGCGGCTACCAGGATGCACTGTTCTGCCACGGACTCCAACAGACCGCTGTAAGCGGATACCGTACCACCGGTACCGTTACCCCAGCCGAGGATGTTGTAGTTACCGTCACCGCCGCTAGGGACAAAAAACCGGGCACCAGATCCCCGTTCTTCGTCAACGCTGCAGCCACCGCCACCGCCACCGACACCACCACCGATAGCCAGTGCTGAACCTGACATGACCAGCCCGGCAAAGACACTCAGAACTTTCGCTTTGTTTGACATGCTCATAAAAAAATCCTTTTTATAAATATTGTTGATGATTACACTTAGGTCACTCAACTGCTGGATAGTAGGGAATCAAATAACAGCTAAGACAATATGCCTGCCAATACCGTGCTCTGGCATTAAAGCTGCCTTCGCAGCAGGTTCCGGAAGATTGTAGAAGTGATGCAGGATGCCTGCTATAACGTGAACGTCACAAATATTCGCAAAGTGGAAGCTCAGGGTGATACAGTTTCACAACTCCATCACAAAGTTTTGGAGAGAGGGTATTAAATTGAAAAGATCGTTAAATTATTAATATTTATTAATTGAAAAGAAAGGTAATAAAAGCCGGCTTTTCTTATTAACCTGTATATTAAAAACGTAACCCTGAAAAACCTTTCGCTGACCCGGACGACGGGGACTCCAGGCCAGCGGGGCATGTAGGGTTGCCTTCAGAGATACGCTATCCACCGGCCCGCAAAAATCGCCGCCGTCCATGAAGCCAGGGAGGCTCCGGCTGCGGCCCTGGCTCTGGCGGGTACTGGCCGGTCGCGGAGCAGGGTCTGCCAGGCAGATCCCAGGCGCAGCAGGAGCGTATTGATCAGCCCTATCGCCACTATGGCCAGCTTGGCAAGAAAGGCGGGATTGCTCAGGTAGTGTGCCGGCTGCACGCTGAACAACAGCAAGCCGGTGGTAATCGCACTGGCAAGGCCCCAGGCGGCCACCTGAACGGACGGGCCAGCGAGCTGGGAAACGGCCACGGTCCGGAAAGCTCCAAGCAGCCGCAGGTCGAGAATGACAATGGCGCCCAGCAGTCCGATCGAGAGCACGTGCAGGCCATTCAGCCACGGGTAGACCGGCCCGATCACATCAGCCAGTGGCGACAGCCAGCCCTCAAGCCGATCGGGCAGCGAACTTACCATGGGAATGGATCAGTAGTCTTCCACCCGGTCCGGATAGAAGGTGTACACATCATCGCCTATGGTGATACGCACGGCCTTGATCAGCTTTTCGTCGGCATCCTTTGACCTGTGACCCCGCACCACAACGGTGTCGCCCTTGCTGGCCGAGCCTTCGTCGAAGCCTGCTTCCTCGGTCTGGGTCGGGTTGCCAAGGTCCACCTGCCAGTCGCCATCGTCCTCGGTTCTGATTTCAAGGCGGGGATGGGGCGGGCCGACGTGGACCTCGCGGATTACACCGGTCATATCGATCTGCTCATCTTCGGCCCAGGCCCAGCCATGGTGCGCCTGTGCTGTGGACACCACAGAAGACAGGAGCGCGGCCAGGACCATGTATATCAGCGTGCTGAAGTACCTGTTCATAGTGAACTCCCGGAAAATAACAGACTGACTGAGTCTAGCTGATATTGTCCATGTCTGCCTGAACCGGGCCTGTACGCGGTCCGGTGGCCACGTACAGGATGGTCTCACCGGAGGCGGGTGTGCCCCGGTGAGGATAATCAGTTTTCGCGGCTGGGAGGCGCCATGAACCCGGGCCCCACCGGATCCTTGATATGCTCGGCCAGGATGCTGTCAATCACCCTCATATCCTCTGCCGACAGCGACCAGCCTTCAATGTCACTGACGGGGTCCAGCTGCTCCGGCCGGCGGGCGCCCCAGAGGGCCGTGGTTACAGACGGCTGATCGATCAGCCAGCGTAAGGCCAGGGCAAGCACGCCCTTGCCAAAGCTTTCTCTGGCGAACTGGTCGAGCGCATCCACGGCACTGAGATACTGCTCAAAGCGTTCCCCCTGAAATTTGGGGTCACTGTTGCGCAGGTCGTCCCCTTTGAACTCCCGGTCCCGGCTCATCTTCCCCGATAGCAGCCCACGGCAGAGACCGCCGTAGGTAATGGTTGCCAGACCCTTTTCCCGGCAGTAGGGCAGGATGTCCTGCTCGATCTCCCGCTCAAAGAGGTTATAAGGGGGCTGCAGACTGTGCAGGGGCGCGAACTTGCGGAACTCGTCCATCTGCTGCGGGGTGAAATTGCTGACGCCTATGGCCCGTATCTTGCCGTCCCGGTACAGCTTCTCCATGGTTCTGGCGGTTTCTTCCATCGGTGTGACCGGGTCGGGCCAGTGAACCTGGTAGATGTCGATGGTATCCGTCTGCAGCCGGCGCAGGGAATCTTCCACTTCCTGCTGGATGCGGCTGGCCCGGGCATCCCGCTGCACGTTCTCTTCGTCATCCCAGGCAAGGGCCACCTTGGTGGCCAGCGCCACCTTGTCGCGACGCCCTCCGGCCAGGGCCTTGCCAACGATTTCTTCGGAGCGGCCGAAGCCATAGACCGGGGCGGTATCCACCAGGGTGATACCCTTGTCGATGGCGGCATGGATGGTATCGATGGACCGGGCCTCGTCCGTGCCGCCCCACATCCAGCCACCGATGGCCCAGGTGCCGAGACCGACCGGGGTGACTTCGATATCCGTGTTGCCAAAAGTTCGCGTTTTCATGGTGCCTCCGTTGATGGGATGCGTTGGAAATCCGCTTTTTCAGGGTGCTTTATGGGTATTTCTGGGAATGCCCGGCCAGGAAGTCAATGGGCAAGGTGATGATGAAGCCAGGCCGGCGCCGGAAAGTCTGCCGGGCGGGTCAGGACAGAAACGCCGGTATGCCGGCTGGCTTCACACTGTTTATCGGACTACCCTCGGTCCTATAGTCGGTAATCAGTGTCCGGGCTCACCTTTGCTACGGGCACCGGCAGGCAACAGATCAGGCCGGTCAGTCACGTCAACCCGGTTCTGCGCGGGAGAGGGCAAGGATGATGGTGATGGCACCACAATACAGGGAAACAGCGGCCGTGCCCCGGCTGTCTGGCACAGCGCTCACCCTGGGAATGGCCCTTGCCGTGCCGCTACCCCTGGCCGCCGACCCCGCGATCTCGGCAGAGGCGGAACGACAGATAGAATCTGTGATCGAGACATCCCTGATCCTCACGGATTCCGATGCCATCAGCCTTGGCATGCTGCAGTTCGATCCGGGAAATTACGTCGGTCTGGAGAGCGAGGACTTTGGCTCGGCGGAGTCCGTAAACCGGCGCCGCAAGATACGCACCTTCGTGCTGCCCTGGCACTGGCAGACCGGAGACGTGGAGCAGGGGGCGTCGACCTACGGCCGTGCCCGCCTGTCGTACTTTGAAGCGGAGCAGGACGTCCTGTACCGGGCGGAGTCGCCCCCAGAAGACAGTGGCGATGACGCCGCCGACACCAGCCAGAGCCGGGTGACAGGCGGCTACCTGGGTGGCGGGGTCAACTACAAGTGGACGGAGCGATGGCAGGGTTCCCTGGGTATCGGCGCCCATCTGCTTCACTACACCAACGATCATGACTACAACAGTGCGCTGTCGCAGGCTGCCGCCGGGGACACAGACGGGCTGCTCTTCAACAGCAGTGTGAATGCCCTGGTCGGCGAGGCCCGGGCCCGGGTGACCTACCAGAACAGCGTGCGGGGGCTGCCCTGGAAGTTCCACAGCACCTACACCTATTACGCCGGTGATAGCATCAATTCCAACAGCGCCGCCGATGTGGTGAGCCCGGAAACCTGGAGCTGGGTCAATGGCGTGGAACTGACCTCTGACATGCCTCAGATCAGGGGCACAGACAACCGGCTGCGGTTCTTCACCAGCCGGGTGGATGTAGGCGGCGGCGCTGAACGTACCTTGTCCACCGACCATTACTACGAACTGGGGGCGGGGTGGTTGTTTGAGCTCCCGAAAGACACGCCCTGGGTGGACAACCTTGGCATATCGGTGTCCGTGAACGTCGGCAGCGCCCTGGGTGGCGGCAACCTATCGCTGCTTTATAACGAGAAGTGGTGACCGGATCCGCAAGCGGGATCTGGCACCATAGCCAGGGAGTACACCACCCTGCCAACAGTGCGTATGGGAAACAGGTAGAGAGTTAACGAACTGCAAAGGAGTTACCATGTCCGAGAAAACCACTGTCGTCGTTACCGGGGCCAACCGGGGCATTGGCCTTGAGCTTGCCCGCCACTATGCCGGCGAGGGCTGCAGCGTGATCGGCGTGTGTCGTCAGGCATCGGCCGAGCTCGAAGCCGTGGCTGCGCAGGTGATTACCGGGGTGAACGTCACCACCGAGGACGGCATCCGCAAGCTGTGCGATGGGGTGAAGGGGCAGTCCATTGAGCTGCTGATCAACAACGCCGGACTGCTGCAGGACGAAAAGCTGGGCAGCATCGATTATGACTCCATACGCACCCAGATGGAGGTGAACGCCTATGCACCATTGCGGGTGGCGGAGGCCCTCGTCCCGCAGATGCCTGCCGGCAGCAGGATTGCCAACATCACCAGCCGTATGGGGTCCATCGCGGATAACGACTCTGGCGGCCGTTATGGTTACCGCGCCTCCAAGGCGGCACTGAACGCCTTCGGCAAGTCCCTGGCCATGGACCTGAAACCCAGGGGGATAGCCGTCGCCCAGCTCCACCCCGGCTATGTGAAAACCCGCATGGTGAACTTCGGCGGGCTGATAACTCCGGAGGAGGCCGCCAAAGGCCTGGCCGCCAGAATTGCAGGGCTGAACCTGGAGAACACCGGATCGTTCTGGCACAGCAACGGTGAAGAGCTGCCCTGGTAGGGGCTTGTGCCACGACACCTGGGGTTGGGCTCGCAAGCCGTGCTGTTGGTGTCTAGACTCGGGTTATGAGCGAACCGATAACCCTGTTTCTTTGCGGTGACGTGATGACCGGCAGGGGCATCGATCAGGCCCTGCCGCACCCGTGTTCACCGGAGCTTTACGAAGGCTATGTGCGTGACGCGCGGGACTATGTACGGCTCGCCGAGCGCCACAGCGGCAGCATTAAGCGACCCATGGACTACGGTGACCTGTGGGGCGTTGCCCGGGATGAGCTGGAGCGCTTCTCGCCAGAAGTCCGGCTGATCAACCTGGAGACCAGCATCACTCGCCACCCTGGGCCGTTGCCGGGCAAGGGCATCCACTATCGCATGCATCCTGACAACGCCGCCTGTCTCACTGCGGTGAACGTAAACGCCTGCGCGCTCGCCAACAATCATGTGCTGGACTGGCAGCGGGAGGGGCTGGCTGAAACGCTCCAGGTCCTTGATGACCTGGGTATTCCCCATGCCGGCGCGGGCCTGGAGCGGCTGGAGCACGTCGAGGCCGGCGTTGATGA
>JBMCIH010000153.1:0-5862 GCA_048617055.1 Marinobacter sp.
CATGTAGTCCTCGAAGGTCTTGTCCGCGTAGCGCTCGTCCGGGTTGACCCACGACATCATGAATACGGTGTGCCCCTGGGCCACCAGCCACTTTACCAGAGAGTTTTTCTGGGTCAGATCCATGATGTAGTACTTGTTGATGAACGGCGGCACGATCAGCAACGGTGTGCGGTGAACCTTGTCCGTGGAGGGCTGGTACTGTATCAGCTGGAAAAGCCGGTTTTCATACACAACCTTGCCCGGGGTCACGGCGATGTTGCGGCCCACCTCGAACGCGTCTTCGTCCGTCATGGATACATTCAGCAACTGCCGGCTGCGGATCATGTCCCGATAGAAGTTCTCCAGCCCCTTGACCACGCTCAGTCCCAGGGTCTGCCGGCACTTGCGCACCGCCTCCGGGTTGGTCAGGAAGAAGTTGGTTGGCGCCATGGCGTTGATGTACTGGCGTACCAGGAAGCTCAGCTGACGCTGGCTGGATTCGCTCAGGCCCTCAATGTCCGCCGTCATTCTGGCAAGGTATCCGGCGTTGATCAGATACAGCTGGGCCACGGCGTAATAGAAGGGATTACGCTGCCATGCCTCGTCGTCAAAGCGATGGTCGCTGGGGTCCGGAGCGACTACCGGACTGGTCGGTTGCCGCAGCGTCGCCAGGGTAACGTTCTGGGCCAGTTGCCAGTACTTCAGCCCCAGCTCCGCAGTGTCCTCGATCGCTTTTGAGGGATCCACAATAGCCTCCCGGAAGGACGAGAACAGGCTGCCGCTGACGTCGAACACAAATGAGCTGTCCGGGCTGGTGGTTTTGGCCGGCTTCAGACCTTTGGCAATCATGTCCTGGGAAAGCCTGAGAAGGGCTGATGTATGACGGATATAATCCTTGGCGAATGAAGATAACGATGCCATGGGGACCTCAACTGACGGGGTCGTGCAATGGAAGCCGCCGTGGGACGGCGGCTGGTTCTCGGGCCGGGGCTGCTCAGCTGGCGGAGGCAGGCGGCTTTTGCTTGCCGGTTTTCGCCGAAGCGCCTGCAGATGCCGGTGCCGGAGGTTCGTCATCGCTCCCGGCGGACTCCTGAAACAGCTGGGTTGCCGAGTTGCGGAATTCCTCGGCAACGGCGGAAAACTGCTCCAGGTCATCGGTCATACGCTTGACCAGCTGGTTGAAGCGCTCGGGCTGATCTTCCATAAACCCCTTTACACCGTCGAGATCACGAATTGCAGAAGCGGCGCGGGTCTGATCTTCCAGCAGTTGCATGTAGCCCCGCAGACTGGCCATCTGGGCATCTACCATGCCTTCGTAAGCGTCAATAAAGAGCTTGTTGACACGGTTCATGGATTCGGGCGGGAACTTGAAATTGTCACTGATCATGGGTCGATTCCTTCTGTTTGCGTTCGTTTCAGCGAGTGGAGGACCGGGCCTGCCGGACATCCGTCAATGCATGAACATGCCACCGTTGATGGAAAAGTCGGCGCCCGTTATATATGAGGACTTTTCATCCGCCAGGAAGGCGACAAGCCGGGCAACCTCATCCGGCTGCCCAAAGCGACCGGTCGGAATCTGGGCCCGGATTTTCTCGCGGACAGCCTCATCGATGGCCATGACCATGTCGGTTTCCACGTAGCCCGGCGACACCGTATTGACGGTAATGCCCTTGCGGGCGGTTTCCAGTGCCAGTGCCTTGGTAAAGCCGTGTATGCCGGCTTTGGCTGCGGAGTAGTTCACCTGGCCGAACTGGCCTTTCTGGGCGTTAATCGAGGAAACGTTGATGATGCGGCCATAGTTCTGGTCGAGCAGGGTGTTCAGAAAGCAGCGGGTGACGTTGAAAACGCCGTCAAGGTTGGTGTGAATCACCTCCTGCCAGGCCTCGAGCGGCATCTTTTTCATCACAGCATCGCGGGTAATGCCGGCGTTGTTGACCAGCACGTCCAGTCGCCCGTAACGGTTCAGCAGATCCCGGGCGCCCGACTCGCAGCTTTCGGGGTCCGAAACATCCATTCGCACCAGGTCGATTTCCATACCGTTATCAGCCATGCGGCGTTGCCAGTCCCGGGCGGGTGGTTCGCGGTCATCATTACGGAAGGTGGTTATCACCCGGTAGCCCTGCCCGCCCAGCGATGTGCAGATGGCCTCCCCGATTCCACGGGTGCCGCCGGTTACCAGTGCTATGCGTGAGTCTGTCTGGGTCATCATTGGTGTTTTCCCTGTCTCAGTCCTGAACTGGCGACTAGCGGCGCAGGTGCCCCGGTCACACCAGTCCCATTTCGGAGGCTTCGCGTTCCAGCCCCTCCCTGAACTCCGGCGCGGCGATGCCAATCAGCGCCCGGGCCCTCTGGGGTATCGAGAGCCCCTTCAGGTTGACGCAGCCATGCTCGGTCACCACGAAATGCACATCGTTACGGGGGTCCGTCACCGTGCCTCCATGCAGTCTCGGCACAATCCGGCTGAGCCGGCCTGCCCGTGCTGTTGAGCGCAGCGCGATAAAGGAGCGTCCATTGCGCGCGGAATAGGCCCCCCGTACGAAATCCAGCTGACCGCCGGTGCCGGAAAAAGGCCGATCGCCTAGCTGTTCGGAGTTGATCTGGCCGGTGAGGTCGATCTCCAGAGCGGAATTGATGGAGACCATGTTGTCGTTCAGCCGGATGATGTCGGGGTTGTTCACCCAGGATGCGGGGTAGCCAACAATAGCGGGGTTGTCGTCGAGAAAGTCGTACAGTGTCCGGTCGCCAAGGGCGAAGGTGAACACATGTTTGTGCTGCATCCAGCTTTTGCGCCGCCCGTTCATGGCCCCGGACTGAATCAGGGGCATCATGGCCGGTGAAAACAACTCGCTGTGCAGGCCCAGATCCCGGTGATCCGTTAAGTTGGCCAGCACTGCATTTGGCACGCCGCCGACACCGATCTGCAGGGTGTCGCCGTCATTGATTCGCTCTACAATCTGCCTGGCGATCATCAGATCCTGTTCGGTTGGTGGGCTCGGGGTCGCCTCAATGAGCGGCTGGTCATGTTCAACGATCCAGTCCACCTCGGAAATATGAACCGAACACTCCCCGAACGTTCGTGGCATGTATCGGTTCACCTCGACCACGACCTTTTTCGCCTTGCGGATCACCGAGGCGCCATAGTCTGCGTTGGTCCCCAGGCTGAAGTAACCATGACGATCCATGGGGGATACCGTGACGAAAAAGCACTCAGGCTCGATGTGCTCAGTCAGCAGACGCCCAGCCTGGTGAAGCATGGCGGGCACGAACTCGACCCAGCTGGCAGAGGAAGCCTCGGCCATGGCATCCCGGTCCGCAGGACTCAGAAACAGGGGGCGAGGAACTACCCGGTCGGCAAGTTCCGGTGCCAGCAGAGTGTTTCGGAGGCTGTCCGTTCCATGCAGGTAATAGATGGCGAGGGGACCGATCAGTCGGTCCCTCAGGACGTCTGCGGTAGCGGCCATCAGTGCAGGAGGTTGTGCGGCGCTCATGCCGAGTATCAGATTGCGACAGCCGACAATGCTCTCGGCGGCCTCCCGGGGCGAAAGCAGGCGTTCCCGATAGAGAGATTCTGCATCTTTAAGTGGCAGGTCCATTGTCCCGCTCCCGGTCACCTGAGTATTAATTGTGAATATGACGCGGAAACGTGACTAATTTATGACCAGTCCATGAAAGAAAAGGGCACTTTGACCAGTCGGAAGGTAATTGGACCTGGATCAATGGCGTTGGGGCAAAGGGTTCCAGAGGCCCTCTCAATGGGATCGGTGGCAGCGAAATAAAAAAGCCAGTTGCTGTGGGCAACTGGCTCAGGCTGGCTGGTCGACGGATGAGAGATGGCAAATTCGAAGCGTCTTCAGGCACAGCCTCAGGAAAACGAGGAAAAGTCCGGCTTCCTCTTTTCCATAAACGCCTTGAACGCCTCCGCAGCTTCCGGGGACTTCAGTCGCTCCCCGAACAACTCGCCTTCTGCCAGCATCGCATCCCGCAGTTCAGACGTGTTGCGACGGTTCAGCAGACGCTTGGTGGCGCGGATAGCAGCCGGCGGCTGGGCGGCCAGCTGGGCGCAGGCAGCCAGTGCCTCGGATTCCGTAGCGGAGGGCTCGCAAACCCGGTTGATCAGCCCCAGCTCGGCAGCTTTCGGCGCATCGAAATTGCCACCCAGCAGGAGCAGTTCCGCCGCCCGGACCCGGCCAAGCCATTCCGGCAGCAACAGGCTGGAGCCGCCCTCCGGACACAGGCCGAGGTTGGCGAAGGGCATCTGGAAGGCGGAGGAGTTGCCGGCAAATACCAGGTCGCAGTGCAGCAGCATGGTGGTGCCGATGCCCACCGCCGGGCCGTTCACGGCCGCCACCACCGGCTTCTCGGCGGATGCCAGGCCAAACAGGAAGCGCCCCACCGGGGAGGTTTCGAATTCACCGACGGGTCCTGCGGCGAAGTCAGACAGGTCGTTGCCGGCGGTAAAACACTCCTCGCTGCCGGTGATCAGGGTGCAGCGGATACCGGCGTCCTGCTCGGCCTTTTCAATGGCGTCCGCCAGGGCGGCGTACATGGCCTGGCTCAGGGCGTTCTTGCGATCGGGCCGGTTGAGCCGGGCAATCTGGACCTGGTCTCTCACTTCGATAACAACGTGTTCGCTCACGGCGGGGCTCCTTTATTGGTTTTGTCAGGCTGAGGACCCGTTCGTGATCCGCGGCCTGCGACTTTGGTCGTGGCCCCGGATTAAACCCCAGAACCACAGGCAGATGCAAAGCGCCGGGCAATCTGTATAAATTCCGGAGCTGCTGGTAAACTGTGCGCCGTTTTTTGCGGCGCGCGGTCGCTGCCGGAAACCGGCGACCAGCCTGCGCATCCCACCGAATAACCGAAAACTGATGAGACGCCTATGACCACCGTAATCCGCCAGGACGACCTGATCGAAAGCGTAGCGGACGCGCTGCAGTTTATCTCCTACTACCATCCCAGGGACTTTATCCAGGGGGTGTATGAGGCCTACCAGAAGGAGGAGTCCCAGGCGGCGAAGGATGCCATGGCACAGATTCTCATCAATTCCCGGATGTGCGCCGAGGGCCACCGGCCCATCTGCCAGGATACAGGTATTGTCACGGTTTTCGTGAACATCGGCATGAACGTGAGGTTCGAATGCGACCAGCCGCTGGATGATGTGATCAACGAAGGGGTACGCCGGGCCTATACCCACCCGGACAACGTACTGCGGGCATCGGTGCTGGCGGATCCGGACGGCAGGCGGGAAAACACCAAAGACAATACCCCCGCCATCATTCACTACAAGATGGTGCCGGGGGATACCGTAGAAGTGCATGTGGCGGCCAAGGGCGGCGGTTCCGAGGCCAAGTCCAAGTTTGCCATGCTCAATCCGTCCGACTCGGTGGTGGACTGGGTGCTCAAAATGGTGCCCCAGATGGGCGCCGGCTGGTGCCCGCCCGGCATGCTGGGCATCGGTATTGGCGGCACCGCCGAGAAGGCGATGGAACTGGCCAAGGAATCCCTGCTCGACCCGATCGATATCCACGACCTGAAAGAGCGGGGCGCTGCCAACCGCGCCGAGGAACTGCGCCTGGAGCTGTTCGACAAGGTCAACGACCTGGGCATCGGTGCCCAGGGCCTGGGCGGCCTGACCACCGTGCTGGATGTGAAGGTGAAGGACTATCCCACCCACGCTGCCAACAAGCCGGTGGCCATCATTCCCAACTGCGCCGCCACCCGCCATGCCCACTTCGTGCTGGATGGCTCCGGGCCGGCCCTGCAGACCCCGCCGAGCCTGGAAGACTGGCCGGAAATCACCTGGGAGGTGGGCGAGAATGGGCGCCGGGTGAACCTGGACACGGTCACGCCGGAAGACGTGAAAGACTGGCAGCCGGGGGAGAC
>JBMCIH010000154.1:0-5857 GCA_048617055.1 Marinobacter sp.
CCGGGAGGTCTACGAATCCCTGGGGGACGGGGACGATATCCGCGACATTGCGTCCCGCTACAAACGGATGGCGGATCTGGTGATCAACCATATGTCGGCCCGCAGCCGCTGGTTCGAGAATTTCCGCCGCCGGGTCGACCCGGGCAGGGACTACTTCTTCGAGGTGGACCCCACGCAGGATCTGAGCGAGGTGGTGCGGCCGCGCACATCGCCCCTGCTGCTACCCGTACAGACCGACGATGGTGAGCGCTATGTGTGGTGCACCTTCAGCGAGGACCAGGTGGACCTGAATTTCGCCAATCCCAAAGTGCTGATCGAGTTTGTCCGGATCATGCGCTTCTACCTGGAGCAGGGGGTGCGTATCTTCCGGCTGGATGCGGTGGCCTTTCTGTGGAAGGAGCCCGGCACCTCCTGCATCCATCTGCAGCAGACCCACGAGCTTATCAAGGTGCTGCGGCTGCTGGTGGAGCACCACACGCCGGAAGCCATACTGGTCACCGAAACCAACGTACCCAACCGGGAGAACCTCACCTACTTTGGCAACGCCAACGAGGCCCATGCCATCTACAATTTCTCGCTGCCGCCACTGCTGATCAACACCCTGGTTCGCGGCAATTGCCGCCACCTCAAAACCTGGCTGATGAGCATGCCGCCGGCCCAGATGGGAACCACCTACCTCAATTTTATCGCCTCCCATGATGGCATTGGCCTGCGGCCCACCGACGGCCTGCTCAGCGATGAGGAAAAGCAGGACCTGATCCACTCCATGGAGACCTTTGGCGGCAAGGTTTCCTACCGCCGGCTCGGCAACGGTGGCAACCAGCCTTACGAAATCAATATCTCCCTGTGGGACGCCCTCAAAGGCACTGAGGCGAACGGCCCGGACCAGTGGCAGCTCCAGCGCTTTCTGTGTGCCCACGCCATCATGCTGGCGCTGGAGGGTATTCCCGCGTTCTACATCCACAGCCTGCTGGGCACGGGCAACGACTACGCCCGGGTGGAGCAGACCGGGCGGCTGCGCTCCATTAACCGCGCCCAGTGGAACCTTGAGACCCTGGAGCAGGAGATGGACAACCCGCTAAGCCGTCACAACCAGGTATTCAGCCAACTCAAACGGCTGATCAATATCCGTCGCGCCCAGCCCGCGTTCCACCCCAATGCGACCCAGTTTACGCTGCACCTGGGGCTGAAGATTTTCGGCTTCTGGCGCCAGTGCCTGCGGGGGGAGCAGTCTGTGTTCTGTCTTCATAATGTGACGGACGAGGTGCAGCAGGTGGCGCTGTCGGACATCAACCTGATCGGCACCGAGCACTGGCGGGATCTGATCAGCGGCCTGACCATCGACGACCTCTCCGGCACCCTGACCCTGAAGCCCTATCAGGCGGTCTGGCTGGCCAACCGCTGAGGACCGGGGAGACAGCGGCCGGCGGATTGCCTAAACTGGGGCGCTTTCCATCAACCCTGGCTGGTCATGGCGAACCCGAAATCTGTCCTGCTGTTGTCCGGTTATGACGCCGGCAGCCACCGGCGCTGGCGCGAACAACTGATGGCCGGCCTGCCGGAGCACCGCTGGCAGGTACTGGCGCTGCCGCCCCGGTTTTTCCGCTGGCGCATCCGTGGCAATCCCCTCAGCTGGCTGGGGGAGCCCCAGCTGCAGGAGCGGTGGGACCTGATTCTGGCGACATCCATGGTGGATCTGGCAACACTGAAGGGGCTGAACCCGCAGCTGGCCCGCACGCCAGCGATCCTTTACATGCACGAGAACCAGTTTGCCTACCCGGACTCGGGGCAGCAGCATTCCAGCGCCGAGCCATCCATGGTGAACCTGTACAGCGCCCTGGCGGCGGACCGCGTACTGTTCAACAGCGCCTGGAACCGGGACAGCTTCCTGGACGGTGCCTGCTGTTTTATCGACCGCATGCCGGACCATCTGCCGCCACAGATGACCGCGGCCATCCGTGAGAAGGCCCGGGTGGTGCCGGTGCCCATTGACGACCGCCTGTTCGTCGACCGTACTGCCGCCCATAATTTCGCACAGCCGCACCTGTTGTGGAACCACCGCTGGGAATACGACAAGGGGCCGGAGCGCCTGCTGAACCTGTTGCGGGAGCTGCGCCGGCGGCGGCAGCCGTTCCGGCTGAGTGTGGTGGGGGAGCAGTTCCGCCGCCGGCCCGCAGCGTTCGGCCAGATCCGGGCGGAGTTCGGGGACCGGCTGGTGCACTGGGGTTTTCTGGAGCAGCGGGCGGACTATGACCACCTGCTGGCCAACGCCGACATTGTGGTGAGCACGGCGCTTCATGATTTCCAGGGGCTGGCGATGCTGGAGGCTATGGCGTCTGGCTGCCTCGCCCTGGCGCCCCACAGGCTGGCATACCCGGAGTATGTGCCGGCGGGTCAGTGTTACGGCAGTTACCCGGATGACCCGGCCGCTGAAGCCCGGGCCGCGGCGGACAGCCTGCAGGCCCTGCTGCATCAGCGGCCGGCGCCATTCAGCCCCGGGCGCTGGCGCACCTCCACACTGGTGGCGCAGTACCGCCGGCAGATCGATGAGGTCAGCGGTGCTTCACGCTGAATTACCCACCACGCAACGGTTACGGCCCCCTTCCTTGGCGCGGTAGAGGGCATCATCCGCCTGCTGCAGCCACTGCATGTAGTTTTCTGGCGTATCGGTCAGCTGTACCAGCCCCATGCTTACGGTGCAGTGTATGGGTCCGTCATCGGACTCGATGGTGGCTTCGGCGATGCTTTCGCGGATGCGCTCGCAGATCACCAGAGCGCCGTCGATGTCGGTCTCCGGTAGGATAATGGCGAACTCCTCGCCGCCATAGCGGCCGGGGCGGTCCGCCTGGCGCAGGGCGTCCCGGGTGATGCGGGCCACCTCGCGGATCACCTCGTCCCCGGTCAGGTGGCCATGGGTGTCGTTGATGGGCTTGAAGTGGTCGATGTCGAACATCACCAGCACGGTGTTGTGGCCATAGCGGCGGTAGCGCTCGAACTCGGCATCCAGCAGGTTTTCCCAGGTGCCCCGGTTGAGCAGGCCGGTAAGGCGGTCGGTGGAGCTCAGGCGCTCCAGCTGTGCATTGGCGTGCTCCAGGGCCCGGCGCCCGGTGGCCACATCGGTCACGTCGTAGACCATCAGGCACACCTGGCTGATCTGGCCGTCGGGCCCGGTCAGCGGACTGATGGTCAGGTTCTGGAACATGAACTCCTCGGTGCCGGTCACCGGACGGGTGTTGCGGAACCGGAACAGGTAGGGACGTTGCTCCCATGAGGTAAAGGTGCGGGTATTGAGGGTGACCACCGACTGCACCTTGCGGGTCAGCCAGGCCCGGGGCAGCTCCGGGAACATGTCGAACAGGGGCTGGCCCGCCATGCGGTTGGCGGTAATGCCACTGTGGTTCTCCATGAAGCCATTCCACACCTGGACGCGGTATTCCAGGTCGATGACCACCAGCCCCACCTCGATGGACTCCAGCAGGGTGACCAGGGCGTGATAGCCGGTGGCTTCGGAGGTATCGGCAGCCATGTTGCTCCTAGGGTTGCCCCGTCAGGTAGGGCAGGTTGGTTTCCAGCTGGTGGATGGTGTCCTCGGTCAGGAACACCAGCAGGTCGCATTCGATATCATAGCCCTCCAGACGGTAGGGGATTTCCACACACATCAGCTTTTCCTGGCGTTGGTTGTGGTGCTCCACCAGGTGGTCCACCCGCCGGTGACGCCCAAGAACCATGGGCTGGCCCAGCCCCAGGTGAACATCCATCTGCTCGCCCGCGCCCCGCAGGAAGGCCCCGAACAGAATGCTTGACATGTCCATAAGGACCTCGATGTCCATGGCCCCGGACTCGACATCACCGTAGTCCAGCAGCCGGGCCATGTCCTCGACGCTGGAGTCAGAGAATAGCAAAAGGGCCTCGCCCGCCACACCGGCGCCGGTAAAGCCCTGGCAGACGGCAGAGTAGGTTTCCTGCTGTTCCGTGGCGGCGGTGAGCAGCATGCTCAGTTCCGTGCGGTAGACCGAGGTGACCCGCGGCACCGGCAGCCGGACAAACACACCCAGCAGCCGTGCCAGCAGGTCCGCCGCCTGGCCCATGGCCACATTGGCCACCTCCTTCAGGAAATCCGACAGGCCAACGCTGAAGGTGGCGGAATCGTCACTGGGGCGATTGTGGGGCTGGGGCGCAGACGTATCCGGCTGGTAAAGGCCGAACTGTTCCAGAAGTTCGGCCAGCAGGCCCCGTTGCACGGGTTTGTGCACGAAATCGATGGCCCCCAGGGCCACCACGCGCCGGCGGGCTTCGGGCTGGATATCGGCGGAGACCACCAGGGTCATGACCGGCAGGTCCTCCCTGTGGATGATCTCCAGGACCTGATAGCCGTCCATATCCGGCATGTTGAGGTCGAGAAGCAGCAGGTCCACCTTGCGCTGGCGTATCCGGTCCAGCGCTTCCCGGCCATTTTCCGCATAGTGTATCTCGGTCTTCCAGTCCTGGGGCAGGGCACGGGCCATCTGCTTGCGGGCCATGGCCGAGTCGTCGCAGATAAGGATGCGGGTTTTCATGAGATAACGCTCGCCACGAAGAGGCTGGGTTGCCTTCCCTGACCGACAACAAGGCACTCCAGGGCCTGGATAAGACCGATCATGATACAGGGAATCGTCAGGCAGATAACCGGTCAACCGTTAAAGCATGCAAAACCTTGGTCCGATTCACACCCTGGCGGCTGTTAACCCGGGTACAGCTCCATTTCGAGAAACTGGTACACTTCCGCCATCAAAACCACCAACCCGGAGCCCAGGTGTGATCCGCTCTTTCTACTGGCACGACTACGAGACCTTTGGGGCAGACCCCATCCATGACCGGCCGTCCCAGTTTGCCGGCGTGCGTACCGATGCAGACCTCAATATCATTGAAGAGCCTCTGGTGATTTACTGTAAGCCGGCGGATGATTACCTGCCCAACCCGGTCGCCTGCCTGATCACCGGCATTACGCCCCAGAAGGCGCTGGAGCAGGGCTATCCTGAGGCGGAGTTCATCGCGCAGATCAACCAGGCCTTCAGTCAGCCGGGTACCTGTGCCGTGGGGTACAACAGCCTGCGCTTCGACGACGAGGTGACCCGCCACACCCTCTACCGCAACCTGCGCGACCCCTACGCCCGGGAGTGGCAGAACGGTAACTCCCGCTGGGACATTATCGACATGGTGCGGCTGACCTACGCCCTGAGGCCCGAGGGCATCGAGTGGCCCCGCAAGGACGACGGCAGCCCCAGCTTCCGCCTGGAGGACCTTACCGCCGCCAATGGCATCGCCCACGAGGCGGCCCACGATGCCATGTCCGACGTGCAGGCCACCATCGCCCTGGCGAAGCTGATCCGGAAAAAACAGCCCAAGCTGTTCGAATACGTGCTCAACAACAGGGACAAGCACGCCAACCGGGCCATGCTGGACACGGCCACCATGAAACCGGTATTCCATATTTCGTCCAAATACTCGGCCAGCCGGCGCTGCTGCGCCATGGTGGCGCCGGTGGCGGAGCACCCCAGCAACAAAAACCAGGTGATTGTCTACGACCTGCGGGAAGATCCGGCGGAGCTCATCGGCGCCAGCCCGGAGCAGATCCGCGAACGGGTGTTCAGCGCCCAGGCCGACCTGGACGAGGGCGTTGCCCGCTTCCCGCTCAAAGGTGTGCAACTGAACAAATGCCCGGTACTGGCCCCGGGCACCATGCTGAAAACCCTGAGCCCGGAGCGCCTGCAGGAACTGCAGCTGGACGGCGAGGTGCTGCGGCGCAACCTGGCGGCCCTGCGTGCTGCCGAAGGCCTGCCCCAGAGAATCGCCGAGGCCTTCGGGCACCAGCCGGAGA
>JBMCIH010000155.1:0-5842 GCA_048617055.1 Marinobacter sp.
GACTCGATCTGCTCGATGATCTCCTTCGAAGCTTTGGAAGGATGGCCTCCCACCTGCAGCAGAGCCAGCACCAGCGAGGTGAATTCGTGGCCCATGGGGATGCCGGCAAAGCGCACACTGATGTCAGAGCTGACCCGCTCGATCGCGAAAGACGGGCGACGGACACTGGCGTCGTCCTCGGTGCGCAGGGCGATCTTGTCAGACAGTGGTTCGATTTCCTCCAGCAGCTCTTTGAGCTCGCGGGACTTGTCGCTGTCGTCATAGGCCGCCACCAGCTCAATGTGCTCAGTAACCTTCTCCAGATAGGCCTTGAGCTGATTCTTGAGATTGGCATCCAACATAGTCTGTTTCCCCTCTGGAAAAATGTGTTTTAACTGAAACCGTCGTTGGTTAATCGGTCAGGTAACCAGGATATCCATCAAGATAGGGCCACATGACACAAAGCTCAAATTAATTGATCGAAAACTATCAATAGGCGTTTACTATTAATGCTGCCCGACAGTCTGCCAGATGCAACAAACCCCGGCCAGGCCGGGGTCTGCAGACTGCATGAGAGGAGCCCACCTGGCAGGCTCCTGAACGGCATGGTAACCGCTTAGATCTTGCCAACCAGATCCAGGGACGGAGACAGGGTTGCTTCGCCTTCCTTCCACTTGGCCGGGCAAACCTCGCCCGGATGGTTGCGAACGTACTGGGCCGCCTTGACCTTGCGCAGCAGGTCATCGGCGTCACGGCCGATGCCTTCGGCTGTGATTTCCATGGCCTGGATAATGCCATCCGGGTCCACCAGGAAGGTGGCGCGGTCCGCCAGGCCCTGGCCTTCACGCATAACACCGAAATTGGTGGTGATGGTGCCGGTCTGGTCGCCTACCATGTAGTACTGGATCTTGCCGATGGTCTCGGAACTGTCGTGCCATGCCTTGTGTGTGAAGTGGGTATCGGTGGATACAGAGAACACTTCAACGCCCAGCTTCTGCAGCTCGTCGTACTTGTCGGCTACATCGCCCAGCTCAGTAGGGCAGACAAAAGTGAAGTCGGCCGGATAGAAAAAGAAAATGGCCCACTTGCCCTTGATGTCGGCATCAGAAATTTCAACAAACTCGCCCTGCTTGTACGCGGTAGCTTTGAACGGCTTGATCTCGGTATTGACCAGAGTTGTCATTGAATCGATCTCCTTCAAGTTGGTTGAGACACCACAATAGTCGGCCTGCCTCAATTCCTCAAATTGATTAACTTTAAATGAGTAATAGATCAGACCTATAGGTCCGTCACTCCTCTCCGGGGCACGAGAGTCGTCACTGCAGTGCTTTATTGGGCACACCGACGATGATTTCAATAGCCTCACGTTAAGGCCCCGTCATGTCCGGGCAGTGATTCACTCTTGCGGCCATATTCGCTAACCTGTGTGACCGTTCTGATACACCTGCGGGGAGATCCGCCTGCCATGTACGAATTTCCCATCCACTATGTCGAGCCCGTGTTCCGGCCACCCAGCGAGGCCAATTCGCTGATCCTGCCGGTGACCAACGGCTGCTCCTGGAACAAGT
This sequence comes from Marinobacter sp., assembly GCA_048617055.1. Classification (GTDB taxonomy): domain Bacteria; phylum Pseudomonadota; class Gammaproteobacteria; order Pseudomonadales; family Oleiphilaceae; genus Marinobacter. The sequence continues at coordinate 1,548 of JBMCIH010000155.1, forward strand.
GCACCTTTTGTGAGATGTACACCGCCCCCCAGAAAAAGTTCCGGGCCCGGGATGAGAGCGAGATACTGGGGGAGATCCGCAAGTGCGGCGAACGCATGATCGTCCAGCGGGTCTTCCTGGCCGATGGCGATGCCATGATCCTGCCGACCCACCGGCTGCTGCGCATCCTCGAGGCGATCCGGGAGCACCTGCCGGATGTTCACCGGGTGACATCCTACTGCCTGCCCCGTAACCTCAAGCGCAAGTCGGTGTCGGAACTGAAGGAACTGCATGATGCCGGGCTGCACATGCTCTACATCGGGGCGGAATCCGGCGACGACGAAGTGCTGCGCCGGGTCAACAAGGGCGAGAGCTACGATTCCACCCGGGACGCCCTGCTCAAGATCGGCGAGGCCGGCATCAGGCGCTCGGTGATGATCCTCAACGGCCTCGGCGGCAGGAGCCTGAGTGATCAGCACGCCGTCAACTCGGCGCGGCTGATGAACGACACCCAGCCCGAGTTCCTCTCCACCCTGGTGGTCAGTTTTCCCCAGGGCATGGAGCGCTACCGGGAACAGTTTCCCGACTTCGAGCCCCTGAATCAGCAGGAACTGTTCCTGGAAGCGGAAAAACTGCTGGAGAACCTGGAGCTGAAACAGACCGTCTTCCGCAGTGACCATGCCTCCAACTACCTGGTGCTGAAGGGCACCCTGGGCCGGGACAAGGAACGCCTGCTGGAACAGGTGCGCACGGCCATCAATACCCCCGAGCGCGCCCGGCTGCGGCCGGAATGGCTGCGGGGTCTGTGAACCCGATACAGGGATACCCGCCGGCTCACAGCTGGTTCAGCCAGTGGTCGGTGCGGTGGATGACCTGAGCCAGGATGCCCCGTTGCTTCATGGTTTCCAGGCTTGACCGGAGCACACCCCTGGCCCCCTCCCGGTCGCCCTCCTGCAACAGGGCGCCGGCCAGATGGTCCAGGGCCTGGAAGTAGCCGATATGGCCGAAGGTATCCGCAGCCCGGGCAGCGGCGTTTCCGGTCAGGGTCTGGGCCTGCAGGCTGGCCGCTTCCGAGGCCCGGGCATGGTGGCAGCGGACCCGCAAGCGATGGTCGTCGCCGGTATCGAGCACTTTATAGTCCGTCAGCTCCGGCGATGAAATCGCCACGGCCGCATGCAGCGACGCGGGATTGAGCGGGCACCGCGCGGCCACGGCCCGCAGCACCGACATGGCGCCCGGCAGGGCCGGCACGCCCCGGAATGCCAGTGCCCTGGCCACATCCTCGGTGAAGTAGTCCGTTGCCAGGCGGTTCTCCACCGGCTGCGTGGGCGGCGCCACATACAGGCCCAGCGTGTTGGAAACCAGGGTGCGTCCCTCCAGCTCCAGCGCCGCCCGCACCTTGTAGAAGCCGGGCTCGTCAATCAGCCAGCCGTCGGGGGAACAGCTGACATTGTGGGCGCCATAGAGGGACTCGCCCGGCGCCAGCTCGGTCTCCCGCGTCTGGTAACAGCGGATGGCCATACCCCGCCAGCGTTTCGGAGTGGTGCTGTGGCGCTGTACCAGGAAGCTGACGCGGTTGGCAAATGCCACAATATCCTGGTCGACAGGCTGCGGGGCTGGCCCGGTGTTGGTGAGTTTCAGTTCCACCACCACCGGCTCCAGGAACGCATAGTTGTTGATTTCCCGGTTGGGTCGCAGCTGCAGGCGCCACGGACCGGCTTCATCGGGCCCTGAGGGCCACTCGATGCCGTGGTTCTCGAACCAGTCGGCATGCCCCATCTGTACGAAACGCCGGGGCGCGTGGCGCATGAACAGCAGCTCTTCCTCGGTGAAGCGGAACCGGAAGTCCGCAAAGAAGGCGGCCTCACCGCCCGCCACGTTGAAGGGATAATTCATGAAGCTGCGGGCTTCCGGCTGATTGTCCAGCGGCACCCATGGGTCTCCCAGGGGCGTGGCCGTCCCCTTCTGCCAGGAGTGGGCCAGGTTGAAGGCGTGCCCCATCTCATGGATGGCGGTCCAGAACTGCATTCGGTCCCGCCATGCCCGGGGCGCCGGGTCGTCCGGAGGCGGATTGCCGATAAAGCTGCCGGTGAAGATCGCCGTGCCCTGGCGGTGGTGATCGCCAATATCATCGAACATCACGCCACCGAGGCTTTCGCCCATCTCATGCAGTCCGGCATAGAGCACCCACAGGGCCCGCTGGGGCCGGTGGGCAAAGCGGGACCAGTAGGTGACCATGGCATTGTGCAGCTCGGCGTCCGACCAGCTGCCGTCACTGCCGGCGTCCAGCAGCGGGATGGTGCCGGACTGCGGCGACCTGTCCACCCGGAAACCGGCCTGCTCATAGACGCTGGCCAGTGACAGTTCCTCTTCCGGAAGGTCCCGGGGCCGGTTGGGGTGGGCACCGGTGTGGTAACGGGTGACCACCGGGCCGGCGTTCTCCACCCGGTCCACCTCGATCTCGACCGGATCGAAGTACCGGGACTCAAAAAACAGCGGGTAGCTACCCAGGCCTGGCCGGTCCGCGAAGCTGAGGGTAAAGGTGGGCTGCCCGCCGGGCTGCAGCCCGCGGGCGTCGAACACCAGATGGCGCCCCGGCAGCAGGTTCGGGTCGCCGTCCAGGTAGTCCAGGCCGGCTTTCAGTAACCGTCCGCCGGCGGTAGAGCGATCCATATACACCCGTGCCACGGCATGGGCCCTGGCCGGGGGGAAGCGGCGAGAGACCACCACCGACAGGCGCTCCAGCGCCCGGAGCCCGTCCACATCCACCCGGACCACCACCTCCAGCGACGCATTAGTGGTGGCGTCCGGTTGCTCCGGGTCCACACCCGGGCGGTAGCGGTAACGGCCGCTGACAGGGTTCGGCTGTGGTTCAGGCATGGCAGTTCCCTCGCAAGTCCCGGATCATCCTGCGCAGAGCTTAGACCAGCCCGGAAGGTCCCGCCATGGCAACGTTCAGTACAGAACCAGCCGCACCAGGATGGCGGCCACCATGGCCAGGGTCAGCCACTTGATCCACTGTGCACCCCGGGCACCCATGTTGACCCTCACCGCCAGCAGCGCACCCGCCACATGGCCCAGGGCCAGTACCAGGCCCATGGCCCACAGCACCTGTCCCTTGAAGGCAAAGATGGCCAGCGCCGGCAGGGTGTAGATGAGGATGACAAATACCTTGATCACGTTCACCTGGGGCAGGTCGATCTTCAGCATCCGGTAGAGCACCACGATGAACAGGGCGCCCACCCCCACCTGGATAAACCCGCCATAGAGCCCGATCAGGAACAGGGCCAGGTACTCCACCATACCGAGCCGGTCGGGGGTCAGTGCCCGGGTATCCAGCTTCGGCTGGGGCAGCAGCATAAAAACCGACGAGCCGATCATGGCGGCGATCAGTACCCCTTCGAAGAGGGCCCGGGAGACCCATGTGGCAACCCATGCGCCCAGCAGCGAGCCCGCCACGGCGGGTACCGCCAGGCGTGTGCTCACCGCCAGGTTGCTGTGCCCGGCCCGCAGGAAACTGCCCACCGCGGTGATGCTCTGCAGGGCGATGGCGACCCGGTTGGTACCATTTGCGACCTGTGCCGGCAGGCCCAGGAACATCAGCAGCGGCAGGGTGAGCATTGAGCCGCCGGCGGAGAGCACATTGATAAAGCCTGCGAGTCCGCCAATCACAATCAGGGCCATAACGTCGATCAGGGTCATCTCTCGGTCCTTTAGCCGTTCGGGTAGGCCCCGGTCTGTGGCCAGAGTAACTATACTGTAAGGTAATCTTGCAGGATGGCCAGCCGGAAGCTCTGTTTCCACAGCGGCCCCGCTTTCGTAAGCCGCCCGATGACGCGATGACGCCCGCCGGGGCCGGAACAAAACAAGCACAGGAACAGCCCATGTGGAGCCTTCTACAGGAACAGCTTTTGCAAAACCTCCTGGACACCGCCGAAGCCCTGGGCCTCAGGGGTATGGCCTGGGAGAAGACCCTGGCCTGGCTCGCCGGCCAGCTGGTGGTAACGGTGATCCTGGTTACCCTGGCCGCCGTGTTTTACTGGCTCGTCAGCCTTGGCCTGAAACTCGCCCTTGGCAGGACAGCACGCTTCGGTCCCGTGTACAAGGCCATCCGGACCGGACTTCGCTATGGGGTGGCACTGGCAGTCATCGTTGCGGTTGTCGCACAGTATGGTGGTGATGCAGCCCTGCTGAAAGGCATAGCCCGGGCCGGGATCATCGCTCTGGCTTTCTATCTCGCCTGGGTGTTTCTTTCCAGGCTGATCGAGGGCACCTACAGCCGGCACCAGATTGACCCCTCGCTGAAGCAGTTGCTG
>JBMCIH010000156.1:0-5841 GCA_048617055.1 Marinobacter sp.
CAGCCGCCGTGCTGAGCGACCGCCGTTTCCTTGACTACCTGGCGGACAACCGGGAACTGGTCATGACCAGCGCCGAGCGTGATTACTGGCTTAGGCACCGGCCCCCGATCCAGCAACAGTATGTCGAACGGCTCAGTGCCAACGAGGCGGGCCTGATTCCCGCCGATCCCTCACCCTACCGTTTCGTGACCTACCAGTTCCTGCATGGAGGCTGGGGTCATCTGATCGGCAACCTGGTGTTCCTGTTCCTGCTGGGCTACACGGTGGAGAAGGCGCTCGGGCCCGGCCGTTATCTGCTGGCCTACCTGCTGTGCGGGGTGGTGGCCGGCGCCGTGCACAGCGCCTTTCACTGGGGCGAGCCGGTGGCGCTGGTGGGGGCCTCGGGCTCCATTTCCGGGCTGATGGGCATGTATGTGGCCTTCTACGGCTTGCGCCGCATCCGTTTTTTCTACTTCCTGGGGGTGTACTTCAACTATTTCCGCGCGCCGGCGCTGGTGATCCTGCCGGTGTGGCTGGGCAAGGAAGTCTACGACCACTTCATGGCCGGCGCCACCGGCGTTGCCTACCTGGCCCACGCCGGCGGGCTGGTGGCCGGGGCCGCCCTGGTGCTGCTGCTTGGCAAGGGCTGGTTCCAGGCCCGGGAAGCCTTCTACGGGCCGGAACAGGAAGTCCGTGACGAGGCCTACGCGGCGGCCTACGCCCAGGCCATGGACGCGATTGCCCGCATGGATTTCGCCATGGCCAAACAGCGGTTCGAGGCGCTGTGGCAGGCCCACCCGGACCGACCCATAGCCCTGGAGCATCTCTACCAGCTGGAAAAGTTGCGGCCTGATCTGCCGGGATACCGGCAGCGGACGGTGGAGCTGCTGGATACCTACCTGCGCCTGCAACAGCCGGATAACCTGCTGAAAACCTGGCAGGAATACCTGGAGCTGGCGGACAGGCGGCAACCACTGGCGCCCGACGAGCACAACCGGGTGCTGTTCGCGGCCCTGCGCAATGGCAACCTCAAGGCTGCCGAAAAGGCCTTCGCCCGGTTGCGGGAGCGGGGGCCACTGGAGCAGGTGCGGGAAGCGGGCCAGCTGCTGGCCGAGGAGTTCAGCAAGCGGCGCATGGAGGCCAAGGCCAACGAATACCGCCTGCTGCTCAAATCCATCTGACCCTGATCCGTACAGCAGTGTATTGTTTTTCTCGTTCGTAACTGACTGTTACGTTGGGGTTTATGTCATTTCCCGAAAAATCCTGCGGTACAGGGGCATGACAGACCGGCTTTGGATAAGGCATTATTCGGTCGGTTATCCGCCTCCGTTTTTTGCTGGGCGGAACAGAATTCCAACGTGACACTGGCAGCACCGCTCCTGAAAACACCAACCGGCCCGCCACGTGGGCTGCCGTGTGCTGCCCCAAGGAGAGCAAGCATGACTGATCTGGATAGCTTCCGTCAGGAAACCCGGGCATGGCTTGAGGAAAACTGCCCGCAGAGCATGCGTTCCCCCATGAAAAGTGACAAGGACGCTTGCTGGGGTGGCCGCAAATTCAAGTTCCAGAGCGAGGACCAGCGCCTGTGGCTGGAGCGCATGGCCGAGAAGGGCTGGACCGCGCCCGACTGGCCCACCGAGTACGGCGGTGGCGGCCTCAGCCGGGAGGAGCACAAGATCCTGCTGGAGGAGATGGCACGTATCCAGGCCCGCCCGCCGCTGAACAGCTTCGGTATCTGGATGATTGGCCCGGCCATCCTGAAATTTGGCTCCGAGGCCCTCAAACAGCAGCACCTGCCACCCATCGTACGGGGCGAGATCCGCTGGTGCCAGGGCTATTCCGAGCCCGGCGCCGGTTCCGACCTGGCGGGCCTGCAGACCAAAGCCGAGGACAAGGGCGACCACTTTATCGTCAATGGCCAGAAGATCTGGACCTCCTACGCCGACAAGGCCGACTGGATGTTCGCACTGGTGCGCACCAACCCGGATGTGAAGAAACAGGAAGGCATCAGCCTGGTGCTGTTCGACATGGAAACCCCGGGCGTCTCCACCCGGCCCATCAAGCTGATCTCCGGCGAGTCCCCCTTCTGCGAAACCTTCCTGGACAACGTCCGGGTCGAGAAGGACCAGGTGGTCGGTGAAGTGGACAAGGGCTGGACCATCGCCAAATACCTGCTGACCCACGAGCGCAGCATGATCGGCAACATGGGCAGCACCGCCGCGGGCCAGAAGACCCTGGCGGAACTGGCGGTGGACGCCGTTGGGCTGGAAGACGGCAAACTGGCGGACGGCATGCTGCGCAGTGAAATTGCCTCCTGGGTCATTGATTCCATCGGCTACGAGCTGACCGCCGAACGGGCGAAGGACCAGGCCAAGTCCGGTCAGGGCGTGGGCAATGTGTCCGCCATGCTCAAGTACGCCGGCACCGAGCTGAACAAGCGCCGCTATGAACTGCTGGTGGCCGCTTACGGCAGCGCGGGCCTGCTGTGGGAAGGGGACGACCGGCCGGCCGGCGCCCTGCCGCAGCAGTGGCTGCGCACCAAGGGTAACTCCATCGAGGGGGGCACCACCGAGGTTCAGCTCAATATCATCGCCAAAAACATTCTCGGACTGGGCTAAGGGCGGAGAGACTCATGCAAAAGCTTGTACTGACCGAAGAACAACAGATGCTCAAGGATGCCGCCCAGGGCCTGTTCAGCGAACAGGCGCCGGTATCCCAGCTGCGCAAACTGCGGGACGAGAAGGACCCGCTGGGTTATGTGCCCGAGTTCTGGAACCAGGCGGTGGAACTGGGCCTGGCAGGCACCCTGGTCCCGGAAAGCCACGGTGGCTCCGAATTCGGCCACGTCGGCATGGGGCAGGTCATGGAGGAGGGGGGCCGCACCCTGGCCGCATCGCCTTTGTTCGCCACCGGCGTACTGGGTGCCAGCGCCCTGACCCTGGCGGGCAACGACAGCCAGAAGGAAATCCTGAAGGAGATCGCCGCCGGCAGCCACCTGACTGCCCTGGCCATTGATGAGGCCGGCCGCCACCAGCCGCAGCTTGTGAAGACAAAGGCGGAGGCCAGTGGCGACGGCTTTGTACTCAGTGGCAGCAAGACCTTCGTGGTGGACGGCCATATCGCCAACACCCTGATCGTGTCCGCCCGCACCAGTGGCGGTGAGCGGGACGTGTCCGGCATCACCCTGTTTCTGGTGGACCCGAAGGCGGAAGGCGTTAATGTCGAGCGCACCATCCTGCCGGACGGTCGCAACTACGCCAGGGTGACACTGGAAAACGTCGCTCTGGGCGCTGATGCGGTGCTGGGTGAGAAGGACGGCGGCTTTGCACCGCTGGGCAGGCTGCTGGATATCGGCAACGCCCATCTGGCGGCGGAGCTGCTGGGGCTGTCCAGCGAAGCCTTCGACCGCACCGTGGCCTACATGAAGGAGCGCAAGCAGTTCGGCGTGTATATTTCGTCCTTCCAGGCCCTGCAACACCGGGCCGCCCATATGTGGAGCGAGCTGGAGCAGGTGAAGTCCATGGTGCTCAAGGCGCTGATGGCGCTGGACGCCAACGACGACCAGGCCTCGCTGCTGGCCAGTGCCGCCAAGGCCAAGGCCAGCCAGGTGGCGGAACTGGTCACCAACGAAGGCGTGCAGCTCCATGGCGGCATGGGCATGACCGACGAGTTCGATATCGGCCTGTTCCTGAAACGCGCCCGCCCGGTCCAGCTGCTGCTGGGTGACTTCCGCTACCACGCGGACCGTGTGGCCAGCCTGAAGGGCTTCTGACGCCAGTCACGTCCTAGACGGCAAAAACGGCAGGGCTTCCGGTCCTGCCGTTTTTTATGGAGTAACCCCGCCGGACGTTTCCACCGGCGCAAAGCTGGCTTTGGGGCCCTTCAGCGGCTCCCGCTTCTCGGCCTGTTCCAGGCAGGCGGCAATGGTGGCCCTGGTGTCGGCCCTGTCCGTCTGCCGCTCGGCGAACTTCAGGAAGCTGATGGCCTTGTCCCATTGTTCGAAGCCGTTGGCCAGTATGCGCGCCGCCAGGAGGTAGGCGGGGGCGATCTGGTCGCTGTCCGGGAAGCGCTTGTGGAAGTCCTTCAGCAGCTGCAGGGCTGGTCTGGGCTGGTGCTGCAGAAACAGCAGGTCGGCGCAGGCCACGGTCAGTGCCGGGTCCTGGGGCTGGAACTGCGGGTCCCGCTGGCGAAGCAGGGTCAGCAGGGTCTGCATGTCCCGGTGGCGGCGCCAGGCGGCCATCCAGCACAGCAGTTTGCCGTGGTGCCGGCTCAGGGCCTCCAGGTCATTACGGGCCAGGGCCAGACGGTAGAGCTGTTCCAGCCGGTTGGGGTTGGCCGGGTCCCGCTTCAGTGACTCTTCCAGAATGCCGGCCACCCGGTCGTAGTTGCCTTCCTTCAGGTTCATGTCGATGTCCGCATCGATACGACGGCTGCGGTCCCGTTGCGGATCGGCCGGCGCTTCCTCGTCCTGATAGTCGCTGGCGAAGCCCAGCTCTTCCTGATACTGGAACAGCAGATAGCCCAGCATATGGAACAGTATCAGCAGGTAGGTGCTGTTGAGAAAGCCGGTCAGGGGCTGCGCGAGTACCGGATCCAGGTGGGTGACGGCAAAATCCTGGGCCGCGCCGGAGGCCATGGTCATCAGCACCAGAAAGCCGTACAGCACGAAATAGGGCCAGCCAATGGCGCTGATCAGGGCCACCAGGTTCAGCGGATTGAGGGCCGCGAAAACCGAATTCTCCATGGCCAGCACCATGATGGAGGCGGGCAGGGCCAGCACCACCAGGGCCGCCAGCACCAGGCCCGGGATCGGCCCGAGCATGGCCATGGCAAAGCCCACCAGTAGCACCATGGCCACAAACACCACCATCTGCTGGAGGCCGATGGCAAAGCCGGCGCCGGAGTAGGCCGCTGCCACCGGGGGCGGTTTCATGTGGCCCCCGGCGGTATGGCGTATGACCGCGTAGGTGTACTTGAACAGCACCAGGGCCAGCACCACGTACACCACCCAGCCCAGGAGGCCCCGGTTGAAAAACAGGGGCACCAGGGTGCAGAAGATAACCACCAGCAGCGGATCCATGTGGAAGGGATAGCGAAAGAAGGCCGACAGCCGCTGCCAGAAGGGCTCGGCCTCGGTGGCGGCCCCCAGGTAGCGCATCTGGCGCCCGCAGTGGGGGCAGAGCCCGTGCTGGCGGCGCGGGTCGGCGTCCGGCATGCAGCCGGAGCAATAGTGGATCAGGCACTGCCCGCAATACCATTTGGCGGGCTCGAGGGGGTGGTAGTAACAGTCGTTTTTCACAGCGTGGTTCCCTACAGCTCAGGCAGCAATCATTGCAGATTGACGGGCTGCGGACCAAGGCTGTGGTGTGTTTTCGTGCACTGGTCCGTTGATTGGCAAGGGGAGATCCGGGGCGAAGGGCCCCGGATACGGGTCAGCCCTGCTTCATACGGTCGGTATAGGGCGGCCAGCCCAGGGGCTTGCCGGCCAGCAGGTGCAGGTGGATATGGAACACGGTCTGGCCCGAATTCTCGCCGCAGTTCATCACGGTGCGGTAGCCGTCCCCGGCAAAGCCCATCTCCCGGGCCAGCTCGCCGGCCACCCAGTAGAGGTGACCGACCAGTTCCCGGTCTTCCTTCCGGATGTCGTTGATGGTGGCGATTTCCTTCTTGGGGATGATCAGCAGGTGTACCGGCGCCTGGGGGTTGATGTCTCGGAAGGCCAGGCTGATGTCGTCCTCGTAGACAATATCCGCGGGAATCTCCCGGTTGATGATCTTGGTAAAAATGGTTTCGGCCATATCTGGGTCCTTCTCTGGTCTCGGGTGGTGTATGGAAAGGCCTGGCTAGCCCTGTCCGGCCAGC
>JBMCIH010000157.1:0-5816 GCA_048617055.1 Marinobacter sp.
TCTCAAAGTCGGGGTTGTTGACGCGGTGGTGGAGGCTGACAAGCTGATTGACGCGGCCCGCGCCATCATCGACCAGTGCAATGACGGCAAGCTGGACTATCAGGCCCGCCGCGAGCAGAAGAAAGGCAAGATCCAGCTGAACAACATGGAAAGCATGATGGCCTTCGAAACCTCCAAAGGTTACGTGGCCGGCCAGGCGGGCAAGAACTACCCGGCCCCGGTGGAAGCCATCAAGGTGATGCAGAAACATGCCAGCCTGACCCGGGACAAGGCGATTGAGGTGGAGGCCAGGGGCTTTGCCAAGATGGCCAAGACCAACGTGGCTGCCTGTCTGGTGGGGCTGTTCCTCAATGACCAGAAGCTCAAGGCCAAGGCGAAGCGGTGGGAGAAAGAAGCCGCTGACGTCAGCCAGGCCGCGGTGCTGGGCGCCGGCATCATGGGTGGCGGCATCGCCTTCCAGTCGGCCTACAAGGGCACCCCCATCCTGATGAAGGACATCAACGAGGACGGCATCAGCCTGGGGCTCAAGGAAGCGAAGAAGCTGCTCAGCAAGCGTGTTGCCCGGGGCAAGATGAAGCCGGAGCAGATGGCCGACGCCCTCAACAATATCCGTCCGACCCTTAGCTACGGTGACTTTGGCAACGTCGACATTGTGGTGGAAGCGGTCGTTGAGAACGTCAAGGTCAAAGATTCGGTATTGCGCGAAGTGGAAGATAAGGTCTCCGAAGACACGATCATTACTTCCAACACCTCCACTATTTCCATCGACACCCTGGCGCAGAACCTCAAGCGCCCGGAGAACTTCTGCGGCATGCACTTTTTCAACCCGGTGCACATGATGCCGCTGGTGGAGGTGATCCGTGGCGAGAAGACCAGCGACCGCGCCATTGCCACCACCGTGGCCTACGCCAAGGCCATGGGCAAGACCCCGATTGTGGTCAACAACTGCCCGGGCTTCCTGGTGAACCGGGTGCTGTTCCCTTACTTCGGCGGCTTTGCCGGCCTGGTACGTGACGGAGCGGACTTCCAGCGGGTGGACAAGGTAATGGAAAACTTCGGCTGGCCAATGGGCCCGGCCTATCTGCTGGACGTGGTCGGCATGGACACCGGCAAGCACGCCAATGAAGTGATGGCGGAAGGCTTCCCGGACCGCATGAAGACCGACTGGAAATCCGGCATCGACGTGATGTACGAGAACAACCGCTACGGCCAGAAGAACGGCAAGGGCTTCTACGCCTATGAAGAAGACAAAAAAGGCAAGCAGAAGAAGGTGGTGGATGAAGAAACCTACAAACTGCTTGAGCCCGTGGTCAAGGACCGCAAAGACCTCACCGACGAGGACATCATCGCCCGCATGATGATCCCCCTGTGCATGGAAACCGTTCGCTGCCTGGAAGACGGCATTGTCGAGGAGCCGGCGGATGCGGATATGGGCCTGATCTACGGTATCGGCTTCCCTCCGTTCCGCGGTGGCGCCCTGCGCTACATCGATGACATGGGTGTCGACAAGTTCGTCGAACTGGCAGACAAGTATGCAGACCTGGGTCCGCTGTACCACCCCACCGAGAAGCTGCGTGAGATGGCAAAGAAAGGTGAGACCTTCTTTGGCTAACCCTGAACGAGATTTCCGAACGGAGAAAGATCTATGAGCCTTAATCCGAGAGACGTTGTCGTCGTCGATTGCGTGCGGACTCCGATGGGCCGCGCCAAGAACGGCTGCTTCCGCAATGTTCGCGCAGAGAACCTGTCCGCCGCGCTGATCGAAGCCCTGCTGGACCGTAACCCGAAGCTGGACCCGAAAGAAGTGGAAGATGTGATCTGGGGCTGTGTTAACCAGACCAGGGAGCAGGGATTCAACGTCGCCCGGCATATTTCCCTGCTGACCCGGCTGCCCCATGAGGTCGGTGGCCAGACGGTAAACCGCCTTTGCGGTTCCTCCATGACCGCGATCCATGCCGCCGCCCAGGCCATTCAGACTGGCAACGGCGAGGTGTTTGTGATCGGCGGCGTCGAGCATATGGGCCATGTACCCATGACCGAGGGCTTCGACCACAACCCGGCGTCATCCAGGTACTCCGCGAAGGCCTCCAACATGATGGGTCTGACCGCGGAAATGCTGGCGAAGATGCACGGCATCAGTCGCGAGCAGCAGGACGAATTCGGTGCCCGCTCCCACCGCCTGGCCCACGAGGCTACCGTGGAAGGGCGTTTCCGCAATGAAATCATCGCAATCGAAGGTCATGACGAGAACGGCTTCGTCAGGCTGATCGAGGAGGACGAAACCATCCGTCCCGAAACCACCGCCGAATCCCTGAGCCAGCTCAGGCCGGCCTTCGACCCGAAGCAGGGTACGGTCACCGCCGGCACTTCGTCCCAGCTGACCGACGGCGCCTCCGCCATGCTGCTGATGTCCGCTGAAAAGGCGCAGCAGTTGGGTCTGACACCGTTGGCTAAGGTTCGTGGCATGGCCGTAGCCGGGGTGGACCCTGCCATCATGGGCTATGGCCCGGTGCCGGCCACCAAAAAGGCCCTCAAGCGGGCGGGCCTGACCATCGGCGACATTGACTTCTGGGAGCTCAACGAAGCCTTTGCCGGGCAGTCACTGCCGGTACTGAAGGACCTGAAGCTGCTGGACGTGATGGATGAGAAGGTGAACCTCAACGGCGGCGCCATTGCCCTGGGTCACCCCCTTGGCTGCTCCGGCGCACGGATTTCCACCACCCTGCTGAACATCATGCAGGCCCGTGGCGGAACCCTGGGTGTGTCCACCATGTGTATCGGCCTCGGCCAGGGCATTGCAACGGTCTGGGAGCGGGTGTAAGCCCGGACCGGAAAGCCCGCCTGATCAAGCCCGGCCCAGTGCCGGGCTTTTTCATTACAATTCGCGCCAGACGCCGGATGGCGGATGTGCTACACCTTTACCAAAAATCAAACTATGGGTTGTCTTGACTTTGCTGACACTGTAAAACAGTGCACCTATGCGCTCCGGCAGGCCATTGCATGCTTTCCAGTTGTCTGATTTTTCTTGCGGTTTGTAGCCTGTCTGTTTATTGAACTGTTTCCAGGGGTAATGTCTCTGATATGGGTAAAAGTCTCGTTATTGTCGAGTCGCCAGCCAAAGCGAAGACCATCAACAAGTATCTGGGCAACGATTTCATCGTAAAGTCCAGTATCGGTCATATTCGCGACCTGCCCGTCAGCGGCAGTGGCTCTACCTCAGACCCGAAGGAGCGTGCCCGTCAGGCGGCCCAGACCCGCAAGATGGACCCGGAGGAAAAAGCCGCCTACAAGAAGCGCAAGGCCCATGAGCAACTGATCGCCCGCATGGGCGTCGACCCCGACCATGACTGGCAGGCCCGTTACGAGATCCTGCCCGGCAAGGAAAAGGTGGTCAGCGAGCTCAAGCGCCTGGCTAAAAACGCCGAGCACGTCTATCTGGCAACGGATCTGGACCGGGAAGGGGAGGCTATCGCCTGGCACCTTCGCGAAACCATCGGCGGTGAACCGGACAAGTATCGTCGCGTGGTCTTCAACGAGATCACCAAAAGGGCCATCCAGGCCGCGTTCGAAGACCCCGGCAGCGTCGACACCAACCGGGTCAATGCCCAGCAGGCCCGGCGTTTCCTCGACCGGGTGGTGGGCTACATGGTGTCACCCCTGCTGTGGTCGAAGATCGCCCGTGGCCTTTCTGCCGGCCGGGTACAGTCGGTGGCGGTGCGGCTGATCGTGGAGCGGGAAAAGGAAATCCGCAGTTTCGTGCCGGAAGAGTACTGGCAGCTGCACGCAGACCTGAAAAAGGACGACGCCCCGGTAAGGTTCGAGGTTACCCGGTACCAGGACAAGGCCTACCGGCCGGAGAACGAAAAGCAGAGCAATGAGCACGTCGCCCGGCTGAAGCAGGGGGACTTCCGCGTTGCCAGGCGGGAGGACAAACCCACCCGCTCCCGGCCATCGGCGCCCTTCATTACCTCGACGCTGCAGCAGGCGGCCAGCAACCGCATGGGCTTCAGCGTAAAGAAAACCATGATGCTGGCCCAGCGCCTGTATGAGGCCGGTTACATCACCTACATGCGGACTGACTCCACCAACCTGAGCCAGGATGCCGTTGCCAGCGCCCGGGCCTTTATCGGCAAGCAGTTCGGTGACCGCTATCTGCCGGAGGCACCCAGGGTCTATGGCAGCAAGGAAGGGGCGCAGGAGGCCCACGAGGCGATCCGTCCCACGGAGGTAACCCGCAGGCCCAGTGATATCAGCGGGCTGGAAAAAGATGCCGAGAAACTCTATGACCTGATCTGGCGCCAGTTTATCGCCTGCCAGATGGCGGATGCGGAGTTTCTCAGCACCTCCGTGCTGGTGGCCAACGGCGACTATGAGCTGCGCACCCGTGGCCGCATCATCCGGTTCGACGGCTTTCTCAAGGCGGCGCCCCAGTCCGCCAAGAAAGACGAGGACGTGGCGCTGCCGGACATCCAGGTGGGGGAAGTGCTGGAGCTGGCAAAACTGGACCCGTCCCAGCACTTCACCAAGCCGGCCCCCCGTTATACCGAAGCCAGTCTGGTAAAGGAGCTGGAAAAGCAGGGCATCGGCCGGCCGTCCACCTATGCGTCCATCATCTCCACCATCCAGGACCGGGGCTATGTGCGCCTGCAGAACCGACGCTTCTATGCGGAAAAGATGGGCGATATCGTCACCGAGCGCCTGACCGAGTCTTTCCCCAACCTGATGGACTACGACTTTACCGCTCGCATGGAAGACGAACTGGACGACATCGCCGACGGGGAGGAAGACTGGAAAAAGGTCCTCAACGATTTCTACGCCCGTTTCCGCCAGCAGCTGGAAGAGGCCTCGAAGCCGGACGGGGGCATGCGCAGCAATACGCCGACGGAAACCGATATTCCTTGCCCCAGCTGCGGCCGCAACATGCAGATCAGGGTCGCCAGTACCGGGGTCTTCCTGGGTTGCTCCGGCTATTCCCTGCCGCCCAAGGAACGCTGCAAGACCACCATCAACCTGGTGCCGGGCGACGAGGTGGTCAGTGCCGATGACGACGTGGAAGGCGAAGGCGAAAGCCGCCTGCTGCGCAAAAAGCGCCGTTGCCCCAAGTGTGGCACCGCCATGGACAGTTACCTGATCGACGAGAAGCGTAAACTGCACATCTGCGGCAACAACCCGGACTGTTCCGGCTACGAGGTGGAGCAGGGCAGTTTCCGCATCAAGGGCTACGAGGGGCCGACTCTGGAGTGCGACAAGTGCGGCTCTGAAATGCAGCTCAAGACCGGGCGTTTCGGCAAGTACTTCGGCTGTACCAACCCTGACTGCAAGAACACCCGCAAGCTGCTCAAAAGCGGCGAGCCGGCACCGCCCAAGATGGACCCGGTGCCCATGCCGGAACTCAAGTGTGAGAAGGTGGATGACACCTACGTACTGCGGGACGGTGCCTCGGGCCTGTTCCTGGCGGCAAGCAAGTTCCCCAAGAACCGGGAAACCCGCCCGCCGCTGGTGAAAGAGATCAAGCCCCATCGCAAGGAGATCGACCCCAAGTACGATTACCTGATGGACGCCCCTGAGACGGATCCGGAAGGCAACCCCACGGTGATCCGCTACAGCCGGAAGTCAAAAGAGCAGTACGTGATGTCAGAAAAGGATGGCAAGGCAACGGGCTGGTCGGCCTGGTACGAGAACGGCCGCTGGGTGCCCAGGGACAAGAAGAAGTAATCTGGCCTTTTGAGAGCTGCCCTTCGACGGGCTTAGGGGGAACAGTTTTGGAGTCCTCGGCGCTTCGGCAGCACCCTTCGACAGGCTCAGGGTGAGCGGTA
>JBMCIH010000158.1:0-5752 GCA_048617055.1 Marinobacter sp.
GTTCGCCACCAGGGCGCCCAGGGTATCGTTATCTCCGAAGCGGATCTCGTCGGTCACCACCGTATCGTTCTCATTGACGATAGGAATCACGCCCAGGTCCAGCAGGGTGCGCAACGTGCTGCGGGCATTCAGATAACGCTTGCGGTCAGACAGGTCATCATGGGTCAGCAGAACCTGGGCCGCGTGGATATCGTGGCGCCGGAACTGGGCCTCCCAGGTCTGCACCAGACCCATCTGTCCCACCGCCGCCGCAGCCTGAAGCTCGTGCAGGTGTTCCGGCCGCTGGCGCCAGCCCAGCCGGTACATGCCCTCCGCCACCGAGCCGGAGGAAACAACCACCACCTCGACACCCTCACTCACCAGAGCGGCAATCTGATCCACCCAGCCCGCCAGGGCCGGCACGTCCAGGCCGCGGCCGTCGTTGGTCAGTAACGCGCTGCCGATCTTGATCACCAGGCGCCGGGCCCGGCGCACCTGTTCTCGTTCACTCATGGTTGCCAAATCGTCCTGGGCTGGCCCTAAGCCGGGGCCGGTTGCTATTCGGGGGCGTAGACGACCTCTACGTCATAGTCATCATCGTCAAAATCATCATCATCGTCTTCACGGGCGGCGCGTCTGGCCGCCTTCTCCTGCTGGATACGGACCCGGGCCTCCTCATCCATCTGGCGGCGACGGGCGGCTTCCTCATCGGCCAGCTCGGGGTTGTCCGCTTCTTCCCGGGCCCGCTCTTCGATCCAGCGCATGACGGCCTGGGTCAGTTCCCGGGTGCCTTCCCCGCTGATGGCGGAGATACGGAATACCGGCCCTTCCCAGCCCAGATCGTCCACAATGGCCTGACAATGGGCTTCGCGCTCCTCCCCGGCCACCATATCTACCTTGTTGAGCACCAGCCACCGGTCACGGCTGGCCAGGGTTTCACTGAACTTCTCCAGCTCATGCTCGATGGCCCGTACCGCGTCCGCCGGTGATGAGCCATCGTAAGGGGCCACATCCACCAGGTGCAGCAGTAACCGGGTCCGCACCAGGTGCTTGAGGAAGCGGATGCCCAGACCCGCCCCTTCCGCAGCGCCCTCGATCAGCCCTGGAATGTCGGCGATCACGAAGCTCTGGTGCGCCTGTACCTTGACCACGCCCAGGTTGGGCACCAGGGTGGTGAACGGGTAGTCCGCCACCTTGGGTTTTGCCGCCGACACCGAACGGATAAAGGTGGACTTGCCGGCGTTGGGCATGCCCAGCAGCCCCACGTCCGCCAGCACTTTCAATTCCAGCCGCAGGTTGCGGGCCTCACCCTCGGAGCCCTTGGTGGTCTGGCGGGGCGCCCGGTTGATCGACGACTTGAAGCGGGTGTTGCCCAGCCCGTGAAAGCCACCCTGGGCCACTTTCAGCCGCTGGCCGGCGTGGGTCAGGTCACCGAGCACTTCATGGGTGTCCATATCCACCACCGTGGTCCCCACCGGCACCGGCAGCACCAGGTCGTCGCCCTTGATGCCGGTGCAGTTACGGCCAGCGCCGGGCTGCCCGTTCTGGGCCTTGTGCTTGCGCTGGAAACGGTAGTCGATCAGGGTGTTGAGCGAGTCGTCCGCCTCCAGGTAAACGGAGCCGCCATCGCCGCCATCGCCACCATCCGGCCCGCCCTTGGGCACGTACTTCTCGCGCCGGAAACTCAGGCAGCCGTGGCCGCCCTTGCCGGCCTCGACGATAATGGTGGCTTCATCTACAAATTTCATGGTTCAACCTTCTGCGCCCTGCGCATAAACGAAAAAACCCCGCAGGCCCTGGTCCCCCGCCAGGCTGCGCCGGACAGGAAACCGCAAAGCATTGCGGGGTTTCGCCGGGCCTGATATCGATGATATCAGACCCGGACATCACCGCGACTTACGCCGCGGGAACGATACTGACGAACTTGCGGTTCTGGGGACCCTTGGTCTCGAACTTCACCTGACCGTCCGCAGTTGCGAACAGGGTGTGGTCCTTGCCCAGACCCACATTGGTACCAGCGTGGAAACGGGTGCCGCGCTGCCGAACGATGATGCTGCCTGCAGAGACCTTCTCACCGCCGAAACGCTTCACACCAAGTCGTTTCGACTCGGAATCGCGACCGTTACGGGTACTGCCTGCTGCCTTTTTATGAGCCATTACCAGCCTCCTCTTTCAGTGGGTGTCTCAACGGCCTCAGCCCTTGATACCCGTGATCTTGACTTCAGTGTACCACTGACGGTGGCCCTGACGCTTCATGTGATGCTTGCGACGACGGAACTTGATGATCTGGACCTTGTCGTGACGACCGTGGTTGACCACCTCGGCGGTCACCCTGGCACCGTCCACAACCGGCGCGCCAACCTTGATGTCGTCGCCGTTGCCAACCAGCAGGACGCGATCGAACTCAACACTGCCGCCGGTTTCGACTTCCAGCTTTTCCAGCTTGAGGGTTTCGCCTTCCTTAACGCGGTGCTGCTTGCCACCGCTAACAATAACTGCGTACATAGGTACTCTTCTCCGCGATTGACCCATCCCTGCTCTTATCCACCTGGTTCTAAGGGAAGCGCTCTGGCGACCCTATAGCAGGGAGCGCAGGTTGGGATGAGTTGGGGCGCGTGATTGTACGAAAACCGCTGCCCGAACACAAGTCAAGTTGACACTGGTTGCGGCAATACCTAGCATTGCCGCGACCTGCCTGTTTTTTCAGAAAAATCACTTTCAGGGGACCGGACAGCCGCATGACTGCCCAGCGCATATACGATACCGTCGCGGACGACTTCTCCCGCGTCAACGACCTGATCATCAAGCGGCTTTCCTCAGACGTTCCCCTGGTGGAGAAGATTGCCCAGTACATTATCGAGAGCGGTGGCAAGCGGCTGCGGCCCCTGCTGGTACTGCTCTCCAGCCGGGCCCTGGGCTATCAGCGGGACGACCACCTGAAACTGGCCGCCGTGATCGAGTTCCTGCACACAGCCACCCTGCTCCATGACGATGTGGTGGACACCTCCGATATGCGCCGGGGCCGCAGCACCGCGAACGCCCGCTGGGGTAACGCCCCCAGTGTGCTGGTGGGGGATTTCCTCTACGCCCGGGCCTTCGAGATGATGGTGGAGCTGGGAAGCCTGCCCATCATGGAAGTGCTCTCCCATGCCACGGCAGTGATCGCCGAGGGGGAAGTGCTGCAGCTGATGAACGTGAAGAACCCGGACGTTACCGAGGAGCAGTACATGGAGGTCATCCACAACAAGACCGCCATGCTGTTCGAGGCCGCCTCCCACACCGGCGCCCTGCTGGCCGGGGCCGGCCCGGAGCAGGAACAGGCCCTGAAGGACTACGGCCGGCACCTGGGCCTGGCCTTCCAGCTGGTGGACGACGCCCTTGACTATAGCGGCGACGCCGACGCCATGGGCAAGAACGTGGGTGACGACCTGGCCGAGGGCAAGGCCACCCTGCCCCTGATCCACGCCATGGCCAGGGCCGGCGACGACAGCCGCCAGCTGATCCGCAACGCCATCCGCAAGGGCGGCCTTGACGAACTGCCCCGCATCCTCACCATGGTCAACGACACCGGCGCCCTGGAGTACACCATGGCAAAGGCCCGGGAACAGGCGGCGCTGGCCAAGGCCTGCGTGGCAAGGCTTCCCGCCACCGGCCATACCACCGCGCTGGATCTGCTGGCGGACCTGGCGGTTGAACGCGTCTCATGAATACCGGCGCCGTTAAAGACCGGCGAACGCAAAGTCCAGTTCCGGCTTCCGGCCACTGACAATATCCGCCAGCGCGGCGGCGGAGCCGCAGGAGTGGGTCCAGCCCAGCGTGCCGTGACCGGTGTTCAGGTACAGGTTGTCGATGGAGCTCCTGCCGATATAGGGGACATTGGACGGCGTTGCCGGCCTCAGCCCGGCCCAGAACTCGGACTGCTCCCAGTGGGCGCCGTCGGGCATGATCTCCGCGGCCCGGCGTACAATGGCATTGCAGCGCACCAGGTTCAGGTCGCGCCCATAGCCGCTCAGCTCCGCGGTGCCGGCAATCCGCAACCGGTCCCCCAGGCGGGAATAGACCAGCTTGTACTCGTCGTCGGTCAGGCTGACCCGGAACGCGGACTCCTCATTCTTCACTGGCGCGGTGACCGAATAGCCCTTGGCCGGGTAGATGTTCAGGGTGAATCCCAGCCTGCGGGCAAAGTGGGCGCTGTAGCTGCCCAGGCTCAGCACATAGCTGTCCGCCCGCAGGGTACGGTGGGCGCCGTCCGGGCCGATGGTGCCCACGCCGAGAATACGATCGCGGGTGTTCTCGAAACCCACCACCTCGGTATCGTAGCGGAAGGTCACGCCCGCCTCTTCCGCCCGGGCCGCCAGCGCCTGGGTGAACTTGCGGGCGTCGCCGGACTCGTCCTCCCGGGTGTAGGTGGCGCCGGCGATACGGTGGCGGATGGGGTTCAGGGCCGGCTCCAGTTCGAGGGCCCGCTGCGCGCTGATGATCTGCCGGTCGCATCCCAGATCCTGCATGATGCGGGTGGGCTCCCGGGCGGCGTCAAACTCCTTCTCGCTGGTGTAGAAGTGCAGTATGCCCTTCTCCAGCTGGTCGTATTCCAGCCCCAGCTCGCGGCGCAGGGCCTGTAGCTGCCCCCGGCTGTAAATGCCCAGGCTGACCATCTGGCGGATGTTCCAGGCGGCGCGCCGGGAGGTGCACTGGGCCAGGAATTTCAGCCCCCACAGCCACTGGGCCGGGTCCGGTTTCAGGCGGAACAGCAGCGGCGCATCCGGCTGGCTGAGCCATTTGATCAGCTTCAGGGGCGCGGAGGGATTGGCCCAGGGCTCGGCATGGGATACCGAGATCTGGCCACCATTGGCATAGCTGGTTTCCACACCGGCCCGCGCCTGGCGGTCCACAACCGTGACCTCATGCCCGGCCTGTCTCAGATACCAGGCAGTGGTCACGCCCACCACGCCAGCGCCCATCACCAGAATGTGCATACTCCTTCCCCTCTGCAATGAATACTGTTGCCTGGTGTTCGCCCTGAATGGCGGCGCGGCCGGTCAGCCGCCGGAGCGCTTTACGGTCCAGCCCTGCTCTTGCAGGATCGGGATCAGAATATCTCTCTGGTCGCCCTGGATTTCGATGGTCTGGTCCCTGACGGTACCGCCGGTCCCGCACCGGGCCTTGAGCGTCTTGGCAAAGGCCTTCAGCTCGGCCCCCGCCAGTGGCAGGCCGGTGACAAGGGTGACCCCCTTGCCCTTGCGACCCTTGGTTTCGCGGCTGACCCGCACGACGCCGTCGCCAGCTGATGCCGCTGCCCGCACCCGGCAGGTGCATGCCTCGACTGGCTGGCGACAATCCGGGCACATGCGGCCCTGTTCGGTGGAATACACCAGGCCGCCGGAGGGCTGTTTCTTCACATCAACTCCTGTCAGTTACCGTTGTCCGGGTCCGGAGGGTAACGGGTAAACATCTCGGCCACCACCTCGTTGATCAGTTCCCGGCGTTTTTGGGGCGACTGGTTTTCATTCAGGTAGCGCTTGCTGGCCCCGCGCCAGACGACCCGGCCGGTGCCGGAATCCACCAGCTCAACCACCAGCTGGCCCTCACGCACCTCTCTCACCGGCGGCGAGGTGGACAGGCCCCAGCCGAAGCGGCCGCTGCCGAAGCCCAGACCGTAGGAGAAGCCGGTGGTGTCCAGCCGGTCCACTTCATCAATCCGGTAGCTGACCAGCAGATCGGCGGTGTCGGTATCGGCTTTGGTCAGATCATGGCCCTCGAGTTCCCGGGCAAT
>JBMCIH010000159.1:0-5750 GCA_048617055.1 Marinobacter sp.
GTTTCCAGATGAGCCTGCGGCTGACCACCGAAACTGGGGACTTTGTCGTGGAAAAGGCCTCGGCCTCTGTGGCCAATGTCCGCGATCTGTCCGAACGAAGGATCTATGGCGCCCGCTTCAGCGAAGACAACCCGGATGCTACCCGCCGAAGCCTCGACCAGATTGAAGGCATCGTCAAACGCTACAAGGAACTGAGCATCCGTATCTTCCGCCACCGGTCCGAGCGCAAGGAGGTCTGAAGAGGCAGGACAAGGCGCACCCACCAGGGGTGGGTGCGGGCAGGCGTGGTGGGTTCAGCCTCGCGGCGCGTAGATGTTGCACCAGCCTTCGGCGTTCACCAGCACGTCGGAAAACTTCGGATGGCGGCACTTGCCCCAGCCATCGGCCTCCTCGCCGGCCCAGAAAGCGCAGGACTCGCATTTCTGTCCCTTCTTGTATTTCTTATGGTCGGCGTCAGAGGCGTCATTGACGTAGTCCAGTGCATGGCCATCCTCGGCCTTTGGCAGGTCCTTCGCGTGGGCCATCCCGCTGTACGTCGACAGGCGTGCGAGGGGGATGGCGGCGAGGCCGAGCGCAGCTGTTCTCAGAAACACACGGCGGCTTGAATTATGCTCTCTCATCGGTCAACTCCTCTCATCGGTCTTCTCGATCAGGTTGTGACTTTTCTGGTATTGCTGGGAGTTGTTGGAATTATAGCCAGCATTTCCACCTTACAAGCGGATGGGGGCGGGCGTCATGGCTAGCCGGCCGTTCCCTTGATCTGGGTCATTCTGAGGGGAGGGTGATGAAAGGCGGAAGGGTAAACAGGCGGCTGGCCGCACCGCCGGGGAAGACGGCGATGCGGCCAGCGGAGCCCGGTCAGGCCCGGAAACGGCCGACCTGATCCTGGAGCTGTCTGGCGTAGGCGGCCATGGACTCGCTCAGGCCGCTGAGGTTGGCGGAGCGGGTGCTGCTTTCGCTGGCCAGGTCATTGATGTCGGTAATGTTGCGATTGATCTCATCGATCACCTGGGTCTGCTCCTCCGTGGCGGAAGCCACGCTTGAGTTGACGTCGCTGATGTCGGTCATGGCCTCCAGAATGGAGGACAGTTCGGCTTCTGCGTCGGAGGCCAGGGCGTCCGTAGCGCCGGCCTGCTCACTGCCGGTTTCCATGACGGCCACGATGTCCGAAACGCCGGACTGCAGGGCGGTGATCATGTCCTGGATGCTCTCGGTGGACTGCTGGGTGCGCTGGGCCAGGGTGCGCACCTCATCGGCCACCACCGCAAAGCCCCGGCCCTGTTCACCCGCCCGGGCGGCCTCGATGGCGGCGTTCAGGGCCAGCAGGTTGGTCTGTTCGGCAATGCCGCGTATCACATCCAGCACCGAGGTGATGTTGTCGGAGTCGGCCGACAGCTTGCGGATGACTTCCACCGCTTTGGTGATCTGCTGCGACAGGCGGCGCACCTGGCTGGCGGACTGCTGGACAATGTCGGCGCCCTTGTTGGCATTGCCCTGGGCAGACCGGGTCACTTCCGCCGCCCGGGAGGCGTTGCCCGCGACCTCTTCGATGGCGCTCTGCATTTCATTGATGGCCGTTGCCACCATGGTAATGGATTCGGTCTGACGTGAGACACCGTCACGGTTTTCCACCGCCGACTGCTCCAGGTTCCGGGCTCCTTCGCCCAGCTGGCCGGCCAGCTCCTGGATGGTACGGATCATGCCCTGCAGGTTGGCCAGCACGGCGTTGAAGGATTCGGCCAGCTGGCCCAGGTCGTCGTTGTTTTCAACCGGCACCCGTTGGGTCAGGTCACCCTCGCCCTGGGCGATGTTGTCCAGCTGTTCCCGCAGCACACGAATCGAAGCAATGGTCAGTTTCAGGATCGCGACAAACACCACCACAGCGATCAGCAGCGCCGTCAGGGTAACCACAATGGACACAACAATGGCCCGGTTGGCCTCGGCCGAAGCCTCTGCGGCCCGGCTCTGGGCGAGGCCGTCCGCCATCTGTCCGGTCCGGTCGAAATAACCCCGGACAGTGTCGAACAGCTCATCGGTTTCCTGATTGATCAGTTCGCGGGCGCCATAGGTGTCTCCGATTTCCGCCCGTTCCAGGGCCTCTTCGGCCGACGTGCGCCATTGCTCAAAGGCGGCGTCAAACCCTTCCATTTCCTTGTCGAAACCGGTGCCGGTGAGCTTCTCCTGGGCATCATGAATGCGGTCCCAGGCCTGGTCGGCGTTTTCGTGGAAGGCCGCCACCAGGTCTTCGGCGCTCTTGTTGCTCTCCCGGGCGCGAATATAGCCATTCTGCGCCACCAGGGCCTGGTAGAGGTCCCGGTCGCCATTGAGAATGGCGCTGGAGGAGGGCAGCAGGTTCCTGGCCAGAAAGCCGGTGTCTGAGAGCAGATTGCGGGCGGTGAGCACGCTCAGAATGCCGAGCACGATGACAGCGACTGCGGTGATGATAAAGGGAAGGGCGATCCTGGTTCTGAAACCGAGCGCGCTAGCGATAGCCATTGGGGTACTCCGATCAATTGTTCTTTTCTTAGACTTGTTTGAGGAGTATAGCCCGATGCTTCGATTGTGGAACTATTAAGTGGTTCCTCTATGTCCCTTTATGTGTCGGTATGTAAGGCAGGGTGTCAGGATGTTGTCCGGTCGCTGTGACCCAGGGAGCGGTCAGGTGAAATCTCATCCCGCACCAGTTGTTTGAGACGGGTGATCTCGGGAAAACCGCCCATGTCTTTGCGGGACCAGATGCGTACACCGTTCACCCAGACTTCGAAGATACCGCCGGTGCCGGGGTGAAGCGTCAGTTCCCCGATCTCGTCCTCGAAAGTGGTCAGCAGCTCTTGCGCCATCCACGCGGAGCGCAACAGCCAGCGGCAGCCGGTGCAGTAGTGGATGTCGACCTTGTGGATGCGGGTGTGGTCCATGGTGGCCTCCTAAGTGTCCCGTACGGGACACTATCCTCGATGGTCTGAAACAAAGGGGTTGGTCCGGCGCTCGTGGCCAAAGGTGGACATGGGCCCATGGCCCGGTACGAAGCGAACC
Organism: Marinobacter sp.; assembly: GCA_048617055.1. Taxonomy (GTDB): domain Bacteria; phylum Pseudomonadota; class Gammaproteobacteria; order Pseudomonadales; family Oleiphilaceae; genus Marinobacter. Next base: position 3,034 of record JBMCIH010000159.1, read on the forward strand.
TCGTCACCGAGCGGAAACAGCTTCTCGCGGATGGAGCGGATCAGCTGGTTGTAGTCCCCTTTGGGAAAGTCGGTGCGGCCGATGGAACCGTTGAACAGCACATCCCCCACCTGGGCGAACCCCGTGGGGCGGTGGAAGAAAACGACATGCCCCGGCGTATGGCCCGGGCAGTGCAGCACCTCCAGCTGCTGATCGCCGAAAGTGACCTTGTCGCCATCCTCCAGCCAGCGGGACGGCATGAAGCGCTCCGCCTGGCCAAAGCCGAAACGCTGGCTCTGCAGGGGCAGGCCCTCGATCCAGAATTCATCGTCCCGGTGGGGGCCCTCCACCGGCAGCCCGGTCTGCCCGGCAAGCACCGCAACGCCGCCGGCGTGGTCCAGGTGGCCGTGGGTCAGCAGGATTTTTTCCAGCTCGATCCCTTCCTGCTCCACCACTGCCAGGATCTGGTCAAGATCGCCGCCGGGGTCGATGACCACCCCCTTGCGGGAATCCTCACACCACAACAGGGTGCAGTTCTGCTGGAAGGGAGTAACAGGAACAACGCGGACTTTCATGGATGGTTTCCGGTCTGGTGCTGATGAATCCGTTGATTCAGCGGAGTATATGGCCTGTGGAGAAAAGGTAAAAGCCGACGGTCAACAGTCGCCGCCGGCCACCCGGTTGCGGCCCGCTGCCTTGGCATGGAACAGTGCGTGGTCCGAACGCCGGAGGAGGTCGTCCAGGATTATGCCCGGTCCGGTGGACGCAGCGATGCCGAAGCTGGCGGTGCATCGCACATTGCCTTCAGCAAGCGGGAACATCTGGCTGCTGAATGCCTGCTGCAGGCGCTGGGCAAGAAAGCGGGCCCTGGGCACATCGGTCGCTGGCAGCAGCGCAGCGAACTCTTCGCCCCCGAGCCTGGCAAGCACATCAGCGTCCCGCACCGTGCGCTGGGCGGTAGCGGCAATTCCCCGGAGCACGCTATCGCCGGCAGCATGCCCCCAGTTGTCGTTGAGTTGCTTGAAGTGGTCCAGGTCAAACATGATGACTGCTACCGGATCGCCGGAACGGTTGGCCTGACTGACCACCTGGCTGCCCAGCTTGAAAAACGCCCGGCGGTTGTTCAGACCGGTCAGCTCGTCGGTATCGGCAAGCTTCTCGGCCCTGGCCTTGGCAGCTTTGAGGGCCTGTTCCATTTCCTTGCGTTCGGTAATGTCGGTGGCGATCTCCATGCGGACCAGCCGCCCGTCAACCCAGCGGATGGCCTGATCCCGGCACTGGTACCACCGGTGATTGGCGGTATTCTGGAACTCCCAAACCAGCGGTCCGGTGGGGTTGCCGTTTTGATCCACCAGTTGCGGGTTGGTACAGAAGGCACAGGGGCCGTCCTGGCCTTTCTGCAGTACCTGCCAGCATTTTTTGCCTCCTGAGGTCCCCCAGTACTGTTTGCCGTAATCGTTGAAGAAGATCAGCTCATAGGTCTCCATGTCAGAGACATAGACCAGTGCGTCAAGACTGTTCAGCACGGTAGTGACGGCCTGGTAACCGGGGTCATCAGAGCGTGCAGGGTCGGTGGGTTTGCCCGGGGGTTGGAGCGTTGCCATGAGTTCGGTCAAGTCTGCCTGTTATCCAGTAAAACAAAGGTAGCATTTTTGGCCACAAGAATAATATGCGATTGACCAGAATCAGGCATGAGTTTCGCGCGCAGCTGACGCTCATCTCGCTGTGCAAAGGGGGTGAAGGATGACGTCGTACTGGGCAGGGGGGGCCAGGCACAGGATGCCGGGTATCGGAGGAGGTGAACCTGGCTCTGATCCGGGATTGCTGGCTTTTACTGCTGTGAGCCCCGGCCCCTGGTACGGACCTGGCCCGGCCTGAAGCTTCAGGCTCCCGCAGGCAGCGGGGATGGCGGCGTGCTCTGACCGGACAGCTGGAACAGCCGTTCCATGACCAGCAAGCCGATCAGATCCTCCTGTCTGCGGTCGGTGAACTGCGCCACGTAGCCCTGGGCGTTGGCAATGATGGCCTCGGCTTCCTCGGGGTGGCGGCAGTAGTAGTCGATCTTCTCCGGCAGGTCGGAGTGGTCGTCCTTCAGCTCCACATAGTGATAGCCGGGAACCAGCGTGCCCTCCATAAACCAGGTCTCGTAGCGGGGACGGCGCATCAGGCACAGCGAGTTGGAGGCCATAATCCACTTGAGGTTGGTGGCCACATCGATACCTTCCACACTGACAATGAACCGGTAGCCCAGCTGTTCGCCGATGGTCATGAAAGGCTTGTGCCAGGGCTGTGGTGCGCACTCCTTGTGGAGGGTGCAGCCGATATCACACCGCGGGTGGTCCATGAACTGCCGGGCAAACCCGATCCGGTGTTCGCGATTGGACTTGCCGCGCCATACCGCCATGGGCTTCTTGTCCCGGAACGGGACCGGATCCCGGTGGAAACAGTAATGGCGGACCGAGTTGAGTTTCAGAAGCAGGCTGTTGCCATTGGCGGAAGAGGGTGCGATGGGGCGGCTTTTGACCAGGGTCGGCTGTTCCGGGACGGTAGTGAGATCACCAAAACGGTAATTTACCCGCAGGTGACCGGGAAAGTGCCGGATCAGGTGCTGAAAATCGGCGCAATAGGCGCTGCTTTTTCCTGCCGTGCTGAAAGCGGCAATCCGTTCCCACTGGCTGCTTGGCGAGACCGGGCGGGCAAGCCGGTTGTAGTAACTGACCCGGGTTTCAATGGCCGCC